>DYPF01000087.1 GCA_020720105.1 Chloroherpeton thalassium | reverse complement strand
TTTTAGGCAGTCTTATTTCTTTAAAAATAAATTTATCTTATTTCTTTTCTTTTTCTTTGAATTCTTTGATTAATTCTTCTTCTACTGATTTTGGAACTGCTTGGTATTTCAAGAATTCCATTGTAAATTCACCTTTACCTTGCGTTACGCCACGAATGTCTGAAGAATATCCGAACATTTCTTTCAATGGTACTTCTGCTTCAACAGTTACATATTTGGATTCCGATGTAGTATTGGAAATCACACCACGTCTTTGGTTAATTTGACCAATTACAATACCTTGGAACTCATCGGGAGCGGCAACAACTAATTTCATAATTGGTTCTAAGATAATTGGTTTTGCCTTTGCTAATGCTTCTCTCATTGCCCAACGACTTGCCAATTTGAATGCCATTTCGGAGGAATCCACAGTGTGAGTACTACCATCATTTATGGTAACTTGCACATCAACCATTGGTTGTTTGATTAACAAACCTTCTTTTAATTGTTCTTGGAAGCCTTTATCGCAAGCAGGAATGTATTCCTTAGGAATAACGCCACCAACAATATTATTAAAGAATTGGTAATGGTTATCATTTGCTTCAACTAATGGCTCGATAAATCCAGCAACGCGTGCATATTGTCCCGAACCACCTGATTGCTTCTTATGAGTGTAATCAAATGCGGCTCTTTGTGTAATTGTTTCGCGGTATGCTACTTTTGGACGTCCCACAATTACTTCGGTATTATATTCACGTTTAATTCTTTCGATATAAATTTCTAAGTGCAATTCGCCCATACCCTTGATTATCGTTTCGGCAGTTTCTTCATCACGATATACTTGGAAAGTTGGGTCTTCCTTTTGGAAGCGATTGAGTGCTTTGGAGAAATTTGCTTGTTGAGTGCGTTCCTTAGGAGATACAGCTAATTCGATTACAGGAGTTGGTATGTGCATCGAAGTCATTGAGTAGTTCACTCTTCCATCGGTAAAAGTATCGCCCGATGAACAATCTACACCAAACATACCGATAATATCGCCAGCTTGAGCTTCGTCAATATCTTCCATACTATTTGCGTGCATTTTTACAATACGTGGTACTTTGAGTTTTTTCTTATTTTGAATATTTACCAAGTTATCGCCTTTTCTTACTTTACCTTGATAAACACGCATATATGTTAATTGTCCGTATTTGCCATCTTCCAATTTGAATGCTAATAATACTGTTGGCATATCATCTTCATTTTTGAGCATTACTTCATTTTCTTCATCATCTAAATCCAAAGCGTAATTCTTTACTTCACCTGGAGCTGGCAAGAACAATCCAACACCATCTAATAATGTTTGAATGCCTTTGTTTTGCTTAGCTGTTCCAACAAATACTGGAGTGATGTGCATTGCAATAGTTACTCGGCGGATTGCTGCAATCAATTCTTCTTGGCTTATTTCGGCTTCATCTAAGAATTTTTCAGCAACAAAATCATCATAATCTGCAATTCTTTCGATAAGTTTTTGACGACGTTTTTTGGCTTCGTCTAACAAATGGCTTGGAATATCTTTTTCAACTACTTCTTCGCCATTGGCTCCTTCGTAATAAATTGCTTTCATTTTGATTAAATCTACAACACCTTGGAAATTGTCCTCAATTCCTATTGGCATTGTAACTAATGCGGGCTTGTGCCCTAATTTTTCTTCTAATTGATTAACAACTTTATCTGGGTTTGCTCCAGCACGGTCAACCTTATTAATAAAGGCAACGCGTGGCACACTATAACGTCGCATTTGACGGTCAACTGTTATTGATTGGGATTGCACGCCTGCAACGCCACAAAGTACAAGCACAGCACCATCAAGTACTCGCAATGCACGCTCAACTTCAACTGTAAAGTCGATGTGTCCGGGAGTATCAATCAGATTGATATTGTAATCTTTCCATTGGGCATAAGTAGCCGCAGACTGGATAGTAATGCCTTTTTCGCGTTCCAAATCCATAGAATCCATAGTTGGACCCCCACCAGATTTGCTTCGTACCTCAATGATTTGGTGGATACGACCAGTGTAGAATAAAATTCTCTCGCTCAAGGTTGTTTTTCCTGAATCGATATGAGCGGCGATACCGATATTTCTTAATTTACTAATGTCCATAATGAAAAATTAAATATATAGATTTTAAAAGACGAATATATTTTTAGAAATTGTAAAAATTGTAAAAATATTGTAAAAATTGTAAAAAATTAATTTAAAATTAACAAAAGTATATTTATTTGAAAATTATTTCTTAAATTTGTTATATTAACAAGGCATAATTTTTTAAAAAATATTGCACAACAATCAAATATTTGTAGATATGGGGGATATAAAAACAGATAAATCTACCTTTCTGTATTACTTCAAGTAAAATCAGATAAATTATTAAGAAAATATTAAGAAAAATTAAATAAAATTTGCTTTTTTGATTTATTTTTTGTAATTTAACTTCTTGTAAAAAGACTGAATGAAAAATTAATATTCAGTGAATAAAAATAATGAAAACGTTCTTAATTAATCAATTTTTTGTTTAACAAAAACAGGACTTGTTATGGCAAGTATCTCTACCAAATTATCAAGAACTTCAGAAAAGTTCTTAAGATTAAGCAGTTCAGTCCTCGTTGTTCTATTTGCATTTTTGCTCGCTGGCGGGCAATTATTTGCTCAAAGTGGAACATTTGTAGCCGGAAAAGTAACTGATTCCGAAAGTGGCAAAGCACTCTCCGGAGCATCAGTTTCTATTTCTGAATTGCGTATTGGTGCCGTTACCGATAAAGAAGGTAACTTCAAATTCAAAGCACCAGCTGGCAAACATACTATCGAAGTGAAGTATTTAGGCTATGCTGCTGTTAATCGTTCAGTTGTTTTGAAGGCAAACGAAACAACTACACTTAACTTCAAACTATCAATGTCAACAATTCAAGGAAATGAAATTGTTGTTGTTGGTCTTTCGGGCGAAGTTGACAAAAACAAACTTGGCAACACAATTGCATCAGTTGGAAGCGAAGTAGTTAATAATGTTGTTTCTTCTTCGGCTATCGATGCATTAAGCGGTCGCGTTTTAGGTGCAAATGTTACTCGTAACTCAGGTCAACCTGGTGCTGGTACTTATGTTGTTCTTCGTGGACGTAAAACTTTCGAAGGTTCATCAGAACCATTGTATGTAGTTGATGGTATTATCATTGACAATACATCATTGTATGATCCAAGTGGAACTCAACAGTTCTCAAACCGTGCAACTGACATCAACCCAGAAGATATCGAGAGTATGCAAATTTTGAAGGGTGCTGCTGCTGCTGCTCTTTATGGAGCAAAAGCAGGTAATGGTGTTATCATCATCACTACTAAACGCGGTAAATTCACAAGCAGTGATAAACCAGCTCGTATCAGTTTCTCTTCATCATTGCAAATCGACCAAAAAGCAGGCGAAATTGACCTTCAAACTACTTATGGTCAAAGAAAGCCTTATGCAAATGGCAAACAAGGTTCGTCAGATTCTTGGGCAATGGATGCTGAAGGACTTCCAAAGCCATTGGCTACGGGCACTACAGTTTATGACCATCAAGAAGATGTGTTCCGCACAGCTTATTCCACCGAAAATTCATTAACTATCACCGGTGGTGTTCCTCAATTTGATTATTTAATCAATGGAACTTATCTTAGCAATGAAGGTTATGTGGAAGGTTCACAATTAACAAGAACTTCCGTAAGAGCAAATGTTGGTATTTCATTATTACCAAAAGTTACTCTACAAACCAATAATAATTATATTTTCACAGATAATGATTTACCTCAAGATGGTTCAAACACTTCTGGTATTTTATTAGGCTCATTAAGAACTCCTGCTGAATTTGATAATTTAGATTATTTAGAGCCAGATGGCGTTACTCAAAGAAGATTTGCTGCTTACGACAATCCAATTTGGACACAAAAAAACAATACATTTAATCAAAAGATTAACCGTTTCTTGCATAGTACTGAATTGAAATGGTCCCCAATGGATTGGCTAACTTTTGCAGCCCGCTATGGTTTAGACTGGTATTCTTATAATTATGTTGAAAGACAAGCAGTGCAATCAGCTACTTCCCCAAGTCGTTTAGGTTCAATTAACTACGCAAGAATTGACAATCGTCAACAAAACTTAGATTTATCTTTCAATTTGAATAAGAGCGTAATGGACGATAAATTGGAATTCAACTTAGTTGGTGGTTCCCAAACTATTTGGTACGATCGCTCAACTATCGGAGCAAGTTCAACTCAAACATTATCATTCTTCGACGAAATCGCTGCTGGTTCAACAAAAGATGCTTCCAGCTCGATGTCACAAAGTGAAATCCAAGGTTTATTTACTCAATTAACAACTACTTTTTTAGACAGATACTCCTTAACATTAGGTTTCCGTCGTGATGGTAGTTCCACATTTGGCGAATCAGAGCAATTCCACAATTATCCAAAAGCAAGTGTTTCCTACACAATCAGCAATGAACAATTCTTTGCAGGCTTAAAGAATATTGTAAGTAATTTCAGATTGCGTGCTGGTTACGGTGAAGCTGGTTCTCCAGATTTACCTTATGCTTATGCAACAAATACTGTGTATGTAACTGATGGTAACTTCGATCCTTGGGTTGAGTCTTCAGAATCACGCCGTGGTGGTTTTAATGGTATTCGTGCAAGTTCAGTAGCTGGTGCCGAAAATATCAATCCAGAATTAACAGTTGAGAAAGAAGTTGGTTTCGATTTAGGTTTATTTAACAACAAAATCAATGTTGAAGCTTCTTTCTACCATTCAAATGTAGATAATGTTATAATGTCGTTACCTGCTGCTCCATCAACTGGTTATACTAATGTGTTGATGAATGCTGGTGCAATGTGGAACGAAGGTTTCGAATTAGGAATTTCAGCAAATGTAATCAACACTGAAATTATTAATTGGATTACAGGTATTAACTATACTCGTTCTTACAATGAAGTTACTGCATTAGAATCTAATTTCTATACTTTAACAGGTGGATTTACAGGGATGTTAAATACAGCAATTATTGGCTATCCATTAGGCGTGTTTAGAGCTACTGGATGGTTACGTTATGATGAAGCTTTGGCGGCAGAACAAGCAGAAAATTTAGCTAAAGATCCAGCCTACGAAACGAATCAATATTATGTTGATCCTGACGAAATGGCAATGTATGGTTATAAAGACGGCGATATTCGTTATTCATATTGGGATAAAGAAACTGCAGCAGTTGTTGGAGATGATGGTGGCATGGATTATGTAGGTGCTCCTCGTCAAAATACAGACTTAGTAGTTGTTGGTGATCCAAACCCAGACTTTATGATTTCTTGGAGAAACGATTTCACATTATTCACTGACTTCACTTTAAGCTTTATGTTTGATGGTGTTTATGGATTTGATGTATGGAATGGTACTCGTGGTGCATTGTTTAACTTTGGTACTGCCGGTGCAACTGAAGACAGAGCAGATCCTTGGAATGATGAAAATGGTTCAGTAGAAGGCGGAAGTGGTCACACTGTATATATTGGCAATCCAGTTGATGGTGTTATTGCTAATAAACAAGAAAAATACTGGACATATTATAATGGTTTCGGTATTAACGAACCACACATCGAAGACGGTTCATTCATCAAATTACGCGAAGTTCGTTTAGATTATCGTTGGAGCGGATTAGAAAGTTGGAATATTAGCCAAATTACTTTCTCATTTGCAGCACGCAACTTACTAACTTTTACAAATTACTCGGGATATGATCCAGAAGTAAATACATTCTCATTAGCTGAGGGTCGTGGAGTTGATTACTTTACATTACCACAAGTTATGTCGTTCCGTTTTGGTATTTCAGTTAACTATTAATATTAGGAGAAGTATAATATGAAAAAGTTATTTTTAAATTTAAATAAAATATTAGCAATTGTTTTACTATTCGGATTCGTTTTATCAAGCTGCGAAATTGATAAGAGCATCAATGTTGATCCAAATGCAATTGCAGAAGCAAAAGTAAAATCAGTAGATGGAATTTATGGCTTATTAGTAGCTTTGCAAGTAAACGCTGCAGATTCCTATACACGCGATCGTTCTCGTATTCACTCAATTTGGTCTTGGCAAATGTGCGCACCTCCTGGAATTGCACGTCCTCAACCAGTTGCTTGGAATGAATATGTAATGACAACTGATGGACCTGTTGATGATTATTGGGTAATTACTTTCCGTGGAGTTAAAATTGCTAACGATATTATCAATTTTACTCCTGAAGTGTTCACAGGTGATAACGAAGCATTAGGCAAGACAATTATAGGTATTGCTCAAACTTACAAAGCATTATTATTAGGTGAAGTTGCCGCAACTTATGGCAGTATTCCAATTACTCAGGAAGGTACAAATGCTCCTGCTTTCGTAACTCAAGCAGAAGCCTACGCAGAAGTTCAAAAGATTCTTGACGCTGCTATTGCTAATTTTGCAACTGCAAAAGCAATTACACGCGATTTGAACTTTGGTGGTAATGGTGCTAAATGGATTGCTGCTGCAAATTCACTTAAAGCTCGTTTCTATTTACATATCGGTAAATACACTGAAGCTTTGGCTGCTACTAATGCTGGCATCGTTGCTGCAGACGGTAATCTTTATGGTAAATTTGCAAATGCTGCTGGCGAATATGCAAATTGGGGTATGTGGGTACAAAATGAAAGCGAACCTATCAGAGGTGAAAAGTTATTTGTTGATTTATTAAAGTCCGAAGCTGGCGATACAAGATTAGCAGATTACTTTGCTCCAAATGCTGATGGCGAATTTTATGGCTTTGCTGCTCATAGTGCAGGCAAATACCCAACAGCAGTGGTTGACGGCAAAGAAACTAACTTTGATCAATGTGTTAGAATGGTGAAATATTCTCAATATGACGAAGCATTCCCATTGATTAGCTACGAAGAAACAGTTTTGATTAAAGCTGAATGTGCTGCACTTGCAAATGATTTAACAACTGCTTTGACAAATGTTAATATTATTCGTACTGCTGCTGGCTTGACTGACTTTACTTCTTCCGACAAAGATGTAGTAATTGCCGAAGTTCTTAAACAAAAGAATTTAGAATTATATCTTGAAGGACAAGTATATCACGATATGCGCCGCACAGGCACTTTACCAGAAGCAATATTTGTAAATGAAACAATGACAAATATTCGTTGGATTTATGGTGAAAGCGAGAAGAATGCTAATAAAATAATGCCAGTAGATAATAACAAATTGTGTGAAGAAACTAATAGCACAAAATATGGTGGAAAGAGATAATCTGCCTCCATTGTTCTAAAAATAAAAACTGCCTCGCAAGAAATTTCGGGGCAGTTTTTTTTATGGGGGAAAGTAAAGAATATATTTTTCTTTTTTCGGCTTTAATATATAAAATTGACTTTTTTCATAAGAATTATGAAAATTTTAATAATCATAATAAGGATAATTGCGAATTAAGGAAAATAAATCTGATGCAAATTAGAATATTCAGAAATGTAAAAGTTGCAATCTACAACAAAAAAAACTGACTAATTGTGTTAGTCAGTTCTTTTCTTTACTTACTTCTATTTTGTAATTAGTCTTCGGGTTCTACTGGTTGGTCGGGTTCAATTAAAGTGAATCGTAGTCTTTCGTTCATCAATTCCTTCATTGCAATAAAATTTGGTTTTGGAATTACATCAAAATCTTTGCTGATTTCGAACAATTCTTTTTGTGCATCGTCACTTTCTTCCAAATTGTTTAAATAATCTTTTGCACGAATAACAAATTCGCTTTTAATTTGGTCATTTATCTGGCGAGAACGCATCCCAAGTGCAACAATTGATTGATAAATTGAGCCCCTTGCGGATTCTTTCATTCTTAATAAAATTGGGTTTACAATATACTTTGCCATAATTGCCTTTTTAAGAACCACAAAATTACAAAATACTTTTGGATTAGCAATGTTTTAGTAAATTTAATATTTAGCTAATTGAATTATTATTATTAAAAACGATTGTAAATAAATAAATTTTGTTAATTTTATATTTTTGGTATTTTCAATGAAAAAATTATATTATTCTATTGGTGAAATTTGCGATTTGCTCGGAGTTGAGCAACATATTATACGATATTGGGAAAAAGAGTTACCACTACTAAAAGCCAAAAAGAATCGTGCAGGTAATCGCATTTATATGAATGATGATTTAGAATTGCTCACTTTGATTAATAATTTGATAAATATCAAAGGGCAATCGATAAAATTAATTAATCATAATTTTTCCGAATTCAAAACAAAAGCAAATATTCTAAAAAATAAGCAGAATATAGAGAATCAATTTGCATCTGTTCCTGATATTCCATCTAAGAAAAAGGATGCCCACATAAATACGACTGAAATTTCAGATGATATTAAACTATTAATTCAAAATGAAATTGAAGATATATTAAGTGTATTGCGTTCAAGCTAACTCCTAAATAATTTAATAATTAAGTCGTCTAAATCAAGATTAATAATAAAATTAATTAATAATTAAAATGGCAGGAAGAAAATGGCAAACAAATCTGACTATTTGAACAAAGAGAAGATTGTAAAGCACATCGACATAACATCATTCAATTCTATTCCGATTATTGAATCTATGGAAGCAACTGCTTTTCAAGCACGTAATTTAGCTCGTGCTTGTAAAATTGTAAATATGATGGTAGCAGACCATAAGACGATATCGATACTCACTTTAGCAGGTTCTTTAATTAGTGCAGGTATGAAGAAAGCAATTGTGGATTTGATGACGAACAATATGGTAGATACAATTGTTTCTACAGGTGCAAATATCGTAGATCAAGACTTTTTGGAAGCATTAGGATTTTTCCACTATCAGGGTACTCCATTTGTTGATGATAACGAAATGCGTGAATTGATGATTGATAGAATTTACGATACATATATTGATGAAGAAGATTTGCGGGTTTGCGATATGACTGTTGCAGAAATTGCTAATTCATTAGAGCCAAGAGCATACAGCTCTCGTGAATTTATCTTGGAAATGGGTAGATGGTTAGTTGAGAACAATCGCGGTGAAGGTTCAATCATAAGAACAGCTTACGAAAAAGGAATCCCTATTTTCGTCCCTGCTTTCTCGGATTGCAGCGCTGGATTTGGATTGGTTCATCATCAATTTAATACAAAAGGACCTGTAGTTTCACTTGATTCTGCAAAAGATTTCTTAGAGATTACTAAGATTAAGATTGAAGCAAAGCACTCAGGTATTTTAATGCTAGGCGGTGGAGTCCCTAAAAACTTCACTCAAGATATTGTTGTTGCTGCCGAAGTGCTTGATGTTGATGCGGAAATGCACAAATATGCAGTTCAAATTACTGTAGCAGACGAACGTGATGGAGCATTATCGGGCTCAACTTTGAAAGAAGCAAGTTCTTGGGGTAAAGTAGAAACAACTTACGAACAAATGGTATTTAGCGAAATAACAATTGCATTCCCGTTGCTCGCTTCCTATATTTACCACAAGAGGGATTGGGAAGGCAGACCCGAAAGAAGATTTAATGATTTTTTAGATAAAATTGAAGAATAAATAAGATTAAAAAAATTACAATTAATTAAAAAAATAAAATAAGAGATTTTAAATGAGTGAATACGTAAACGATACTTTAAAAGCTATACTTAATAGAAAAAGTGTCCGTCATTTTTCAAGTCAGGAAGTGACCAAAGAACAATTAAATGAATTAGTAAAAGCAGGAATGGCAGCTCCAACAACATTAAATTGCCAACCTTGGGAATTTATTGTTGTTACAGACAAGGAAATGCTAAGCGAATTTGCATATTCTTTGCAATTTGGCAAGATGATTGACAATGCCAAAGCAGCTATTGTAGTATGTACAGACACACAAAAAGCAAGCGAGAAGCATTATGATTATGCTATTATTGATGCCTCGTTGGCAAGCGAAAATATTTTGATTGCTGCAGAATCTATGGGATTGGGTGCCGCTTGGGTTGCGGTGCATCCTAAAGAAGTTGCTGTAAATTATATTCGTGAGAAATTAAATATACCCGAAACAATTATTCCGCTAAATGTTATTCCAATCGGTTACCCAACTGGACAAGATTATGTGAAAGATAAATATAATGCCGATGTAATACATTGGGAAAAATGGTAAGAAAAGGGAAAAAACAAACTACGCAATTCGTGCAGAAGTATATCGCGAAATTTGAGTTGTAATTCTGGCTTTGATAAATGATTTGTTAAGTTGCAAAATAAAGTAGTTTTAATATGATTGATATTACAAAATATCTTGAAAATTTTAGTTTAGACAAAGGAAATAGTCTTTTTTATGAAAAGGTAAAGACGAGAATAGAGTATTATCAATATAATAATCAATCTATTCCTAAGTATATTAATGAGTATTGGACTGCTAAACAAAGGCAGTCCAACCCTATCCATGAAATATCTTATCGGGCTTGCTTCAAAGCTCAGCTACCTCGTTTCTTTATTGAACTTTTGACTAATGAAAATGATATTGTTTACGACCCTTTCTCAGGTAGGGGAACAACAGCACTTGAAGCCGCTCTTCTAAATAGAAGATTTATTGCTAATGATATTAATCCTTTGTCTGAAATACTTTTAAAGCCAAGAGTTCAACCACCAACTTTGAATGAAATAGCAAAGAGATTGAACTCTTTATAAAAGATGCTTTAAACGATTTCAAAATAACAAAAGATGCCCACCATTTTGTAATTTCCTATGAAATTTATG
>DYPF01000367.1 GCA_020720105.1 Chloroherpeton thalassium | reverse complement strand
GAGCGATCTTCTGCTCGCTTCACTGGCGATATGGACGAAGTGAAGATATTTTGTAAGGCTTTGACTGATGAAGAAGTTAAGGATTTGTTCCTGCCTTGCGAGAAGCCCGATGCCGAAATATTATCCTCTGATAATTATATTTGTGAGGGAGATACTGTAACATTAAGACTATCCAAAAACTTTAAAAATATACTCTGGAGTACTGGCGAAACAAGTGATTCAATAAATGTTACACAATCTGGGAATTATTCTGTTCGCTATTATGATGAATCAAATTGTGTTGGTAATGATACTACTCAAGTAGTATTTATCCTAAAACCAGACTCAAAAATCAAAAAATTAGAAAAGTACAATTATTGCGAAGGTGATATAGTGAAATTAGAATTGGCTGATACCTTTAATCACTACTTATGGAACACAGGCGAAACAACTAAATCAATTTCAGTTACAAAAAGTGGGATATATACTATTAAGTTTTGGAGCATAGATGATTGTTATACTTATGATTCCGTGCAAATTAATTTTTTACCCAAACCTAAGAGTAATATTAAAAAATTTCCTGAAAATGAATTATGTGAAGGCGATTCTGTTATTCTATCCTTAGAAGACGATTTCTCTACAATTATTTGGGGCGGAACTGAATATGATAAAACTTTAAAAGTTAAAAAATCAGGTAAGTACTATGTAGAATTCTATGATTCTAAGCAATGTATAGGCACCGATAGTATTGAAATTAATTTTTTACCGCAACCAAAATCCAAAATTGTCAAAAATTTTCCTTTTGCAGTATGCGAGGGAGACTCAATTGTACTTAGTTTAGATAAGAATTTTTCAAATATCCAGTGGTCAACTAATGAATTTTCCGATACAATTATTGTTAGAAAGTCGGGAATGTATAGAGTTAGTTTTTGGAATAATATTTCTTGTAAAGGGACTGATTCTGTGTTTATTGAATTTTTATCACCTTCAAGAAATAAAATTTTTGCATACCCTTCGGCTGCGATTTGCGAAGGAGACACCGTAATACTAAAAACAGAATTTACTTATGAGACTATGATTTGGAACACTGGAGCAACAACTAATGAAATAATTGCAACCAAACCAGGGATTTATAAGATTAGATATTGGAATAATGACTCAGAATGCAAAGGCGCGGACTCTATTGAAGTGATAATGAAACCACTACCACAAGCTTTAATTTCCAAGTCAAGTGAGAAAGTATTATGCGAAGGAGATTCCATAGAACTTCTTTTAAACAAACAATTTGATTATATGATTTGGAACAATAATGAAAATACACAGAAAATTGTTGTTTATCAAACAGACAAGTACACTTGCACATTCTGGGACGAAAATGGTTGTAAAAATACTGCTTCTATTGATTTAGTATTTCTTCCATTACCCAATGCTAATATCATAGCCTCCGACACAGTTGTTTGCGATGAGAAAGAAGTAGAACTTAAAATTAGTTCATCATATTCAAACATTATTTGGTCAGATGGCAGTACAACAAGCTCGATAAAAGTAAGGAAGGCTGGGAAATATTGGGTAGAGTTTTGGAATAATGCTGGTTGTAAAGGTTATGCAGAGATAACAATTAAACATGGCATATTGCCTTCACCCGATATAAACATAAATCTAAACGAACCTTGTTCAACAGACCCAATTATTCTAACCACAACAGAAGATTATAGTTTTTATGAATGGAAGTCAATTCCATCTGGTGAAATAATTTCTAATTCAGATTTTGCAAACATAACAAAAACTGGAAAATATGTTTTAATAGTAAAATCTAAAGAAGGTTGCTTTGGTAATTCAGATACTATTGAAGTAGAATATAATGATTTAAAGGAATATTTCTCCTACTCAATTTCTGATAATAAAAAAGAAGTGCAATTTGATTCAGTCT
>DYPF01000086.1:10709-10929 GCA_020720105.1 Chloroherpeton thalassium | reverse complement strand
ATTGAAACAGATTGAAATAGATTGAAATAGATTGAAATAGATTGAAATAGATTGATATACATTGAAACAGATTGAAATAGATTGAAACAGATTGAAATAGATTGAAATACATTGAAATAGATTGAAATACATTGAAATAGATTGAAATATAATGATTTTATTTCCATTTTATTTCCATTTTATTTCCATTTTATTTCCATTTTATTTCCATTTTATTTCC
>DYPF01000086.1:0-10609 GCA_020720105.1 Chloroherpeton thalassium | reverse complement strand
ATTTATATCTCTTGTATTTCCATTTTCCCTCCTGATTTTATGATATTTTCCCTCCAAATTGCCTGGAATACAGGAACAACATACATAGTCATTAATTGAATAATCATTCCACCGAAGGTTGGTATTGCAATTGGAACCATAACATCAGCTCCCTTCCCTGTTGATGTAAGAACGGGCAATAGTGCAATAATAATAACTGCAGCTGTCATCATTGCCGGGCGAACTCTTTTTTTACCAGCATCAACAACTGCTTCGCGCACATCGTGTACTGTTGTTGGTTTTTTATCCTCAAATACCTGGTGTATATAGGTTCCCATAATTACCCCGTCATTGGTTGCGAGGCCAAATAAGGAAATAAATCCAACCCAGACCGCTACACTCAGATTTATGGGGCCCATCTGGAACAAATCACGCATGTTTACCCCGGAAATTGAAAAATTCATAAACCAGCCCTGACCATATAACCACAACAAAATAAATCCACCGCCAAATGCTACTAAAACCCCCGAAAAATGGATAAATGAAGCAGTTACTGTTTTGAATTGGAAATATAAAAGCAGGAAAATCAATAATAAACTGATTGGTATGACTATTGAAAGTCGTTTTGTTGCCCTTAACTGGTGTTCATAATTTCCGGCAAAATGGTAGGTTACACCTTTAGGTATGACCAATTCTCCACTTTTGATTTTCGATTTAAGGAAAGCTTCAGCTTCATTTACAACATCAACTTCGGGTAAGCCAGGCTTTTTATCAAAAATTACAAACCCTGTAAGGAAGGTATTTTCGGCCCTAATCATTTGAGGGCCTTTTTGGTATTCTATTTTTGCAAGTTCGCCAAGTGGTACTTGCACCCCTGTCATAGTTGGAATTAATATTTTCTGTATATCATCAGGTGTTGTTCTCAATTCTCTGGCATATCTTATGCGAACTGGAAACCTTTCCCTTCCTTCTACCGTCCTGGTTAATTCCATTCCGCCAATTGCAGATTGTATAACTTCCTGGATTTCCTTTACAGAGAGTCCGTACCTGGCAATTGCCGATCGGTCAATATCTATTAAAAGATAGGGTGTTCCAACGATTCTATCAGCAAAAACCGATGAAGCTTCAACGGATGGTACTTGCTTCATCATGTTTTCTATATCAATACTTGTTCTCTCAATGGTCTCCAAATCCGGTCCGGATACTTTTAATCCCATCGGTGCTCTCATTCCAGTCGAAAGCATTACCAATCTGGTCTCAATGGGCTGTAATTTTGGGGCAGATGTTAAACCTGGTATTTGGGTAACTTTTACAATTTCTTTCCATATATCATTGGGTTTCTTTATTTCTGGTCTCCATTGCCTTAGATATTCCCCTGAATTATCTGGAATAAGCAAAGCCGTGTCAATTTTTCTGAAACCCTCTTCTACATTATACTTTGTTCCATCTTTAAGGACATAAACCCCTGAACTCTCAGTTTTAAACCGTTTACGGTGGCCGAAATGGTCAAGCACAAATTCCGGTTTATAATTGATAACATTCTCAAACATTTGCACATTTGCCGGATCAAGAGCTGAATTAACACGCCCCCATTTGCCAACTGCCATATCTACTTCCGGAATAGCTGCCAATCTCATATCCAGCAATTTTACATATTCCATGTTTTTTTGTATACCTGCATGTGGCATACTGGTGGGCATTAACAGGAAAGAACCTTCATTTAACGAAGGCATAAATTCTTTGCCAATTCCTGGAAAAGTTTTTGATATTCCCTGCCACGAGGTTGTTTTTTTTATGTCCCAACCAATAACTTCAGAACTTCTGGCAACAAATCCAAACACGGTATCAAATCCAAGCCAAGTGAAAATACCAAAAAAAGTAGTAAATGCAGGGATAAGTAAAAATTTAACTTTATTCGCCAGGCACCATCTAAGCACCCTTTCATACGATTTTACCATCAGCGAAAGCAGCGAAAGCACGATTGCTATAATAAATACAACAAACAAAAAGTTCTTAAAGAAATGGTTTTGTGCGCCCAGGGGCAACCATTCAACTATTAAATAATACAAGGCAAATACGATAACAAACCCCATAGTTATCAATTCTGGCAGACGCTTGTATTTCTCTTTCCATTTGTGTTCCAAAACATTATTGATACCAATCAGGAAAAGGAAAAGAACCGGCCATGCTCCCCAGATTACGGGAATTAAAATCCCAACAACCATAAGAACAATATTCCAGATAAGTTTAGACCTTTTGGTATCAGAACGAATTGAAAAAATAAAGTAGGCAAGGGTTGGTAAAGCAATAAAACCAAGTATCAACGAAGCAAGAATTGCAAATGTTTTAGTAAATGCCAGTGGTTTAAAAAGCTTTCCTTCAGATGCTTCCATTGCAAAAACTGGTAAAAAGCTAAGTATAGTTGTTCCTATACCTATTATAACAGCCATTCTAACTTGTGTAGTGGCGTTATAAATTAAATCTTTTAATCGTTTGCCTTTTAAATTATGATTTCCCGGCATTTCCATATGCCGGATAATATTCTCAATATCCACAATTCCAACATCGGTCATTACGCCAATTGCAATAGCAATACCTGATAACGCAACAATATTGGCATCCACACCATAATTTGACATTAGTATAAATGTCATCAAAACACCTATTGGCAATAGTACCGCAACCACAATTGACGACCTTAGGTTCAACAGTAAGACTATCACAACTATAATGCTGATAAGTATTTCGTGGGTTAAAGCTGATTCTAAAGTTCCAATTGTTTCGCTAATCAATCCGGTACGGTCGTAAAATGGTACTATGGTTACTTTACTTACCGTTCCATCGGGTAAGGTTCTCGAAGGCAAACCTGGTTCTATTTCAGCAATTTTCTTTTTAACATTGTTGATTACTTCCATCGGGTTTGACCCATATCGGGCAACAACCACCGAGCCAACAGCCTCAATACCTAATTTATCCAATCCACCCCTTCGGGTAGCTGGTCCAAAATTTACTTTTGCAATTTGTTTTATGGTAATTGGCACATTATCCTGTACGCTTACAACAGCTTTTTCAATATCTTCAAGGGATTTAATGTAACCTAAGCCCCTGATTACATATTCAACCTGGTTCAATTCAATGGTTTCTGCTCCAATATCGAGATTTGAATTTTGTACAGCTTTCATCACGTCCATAACCGTAACACTGTACGATTTCATTGCTTCGGGGTTCAAATCAATTTGATATTCCTTTATATACCCACCAATGGAGGCTACTTCTGAAACACCTTCGGCAGAGGTCAGTGAATATTTAACATAATAATCCTGTATAGTTCTTAATTCCTGCGGATCCCATCCTCCGGCTGGTTTTCCTGTTTTGGGGTCACGTCCTTCGAGCGTGTACCAATAAATTTGCCCAAGTGCTGTGGCATCCGGTCCTAATGCAGGTTGCACGCCTGAGGGCAATATTCCTGAAGGTAATGAATTTAATTTTTCCAATACCCTTGAACGGCTCCAGTAAAACTCAATATCATCTTTAAAAATGATGTAAATAAACGACATTCCAAACATCGAAGTGCTTCGGATTGTTTTTACACCTGGAATACCCAAAAGAGCCGTCGTTAATGGATAAGTAATTTGTTCCTGGATATCCTTTGGCGAACGTCCCATCCATTCGGTTGCAACAATCTGTTGATTTTCACCAATATCTGGTATCGCATCAACAGGTACAGGATTTCGGGGTAAAAATCCGATATTCCATTCAAATGGTGCAGTCACCAATCCCCAGCCAAGAAAAACAATTAGTAGTAAAACTGTTACTAATGTGTTGTCGAGAAAAAATCTTATAATTTTATTTACCATTTTTTTGGTATTAAATAGTTAGATACCTTGCTAATTCACTGATTGAAGAAAAATGAGATGATTCAAATTTTTAATGACAAGATTTACCATGTTTTTGCAATTTATAATAATTATAAGGCAATGGAAATAAAAATCCCATTACAACCGCAGGAATGAAGGCAATCCAATAAGTCAGAGATTCAAAATTTGCTTTTCCTCCTGTAAACATAAAATCTGTAAAGTTCATAGCCAGTTCCATCCCAATCATTGAGATAAATGACATTGAAAAAGCAGTTTTTAAAGCAGTTATCCACTCAAATCTTTCCTTTTTCCTCAGTATAATTGTTTCGAGCATTATGGAAGTTAATAATCCGGCAATTATGGCCAATATCATTTGCATAGCCATTGATGTTCCCAGAAAATAGGCTTGCAGGAATATTATCATTCCAAAATCCCCTATAGTACAACCTATTAAACAATTGAAAGTATTGAAAGATGCCCTTTTCCAATTTTTCGCGCTTTTCCAAAAACTAATTTTTGGTACAATCAAAGTTTTAACCGGGATTTTTTCTCCTTTATTTCGCACTTCAGCGGTATATCCAACTTTATCAATCTGGTTTATAAGATTATCTACATCAATATTATCACCATCAACAATAATCAATTTATCGGAATGTTTCATATCGAATCTCCAATTTGTAACATTGTTGTCCATTTTCAAAACTGGTTCTACTTTATTTATACATTTTTCGCAGTGCATATTTGTTTTTAATTCTATTGTTTCCATAACATCTGATTTTTAATTATTATAAAACAAATGTAGGGTGCACAGATGGCTTAAATGTTACAGAATTTTTGAATTAAGTTATAAGGTTTTTAGATTGGGAAATCAAATTTCATCTAACGAAATACGCTTTTTGTTTTTAAGTTTTTTGAAATATGAAGGATTTAAACCTGTAATTATTTTAAACTGAGTTGAAAGATGTTGAACGCTTTTATATCCAAGTTTATATGATATTTCTGTTAGCGTTAATTCATCATAAACCAATAACTCCTTTACTCTCTCAATCTTTTGATTTATAATGTATTGTTCAATTGTTTTTCCTTCAACAGAGGAAAAAAGATTACTTATATACGAGTAGTCATATCCGGTTTTTGACGCAAGATAACCAGACATATTTATTTTAATATCAAATTCCTTAGAACTATAAATAATATTAATTATTTCCGTTTTAATTTTGTCTATAATCCTGCTTTTCCGGTCATCGATAAGCTCAAATCCGGATTCTATCAAAGTTTTTCTTATTTCATTCAGGCGATCAGCATTAAGAGCCTTTTTTAACACTACAATGCCTAAAGTTATATCTTCAATTTCAGCTCCTAATTTATTGAATTCATCCGAAATTACTTTAATACAGCGGTTGCATACCATATTTTTGATATACAATTCTTTTCTGCTTTCCATTGAAATGATATTACAATTTTTTGAATTTGCTGACTAAAACCAGCGCCTAGACCAGTTGGACTGGAGCAAGTAAAATCAATTAAACTTTAAGGTTTTTATAATTAAACCCTTGAAAACGTAGGTCTTGTAATATTTTATTGATATTTTAGAGATTAGACCTCAAAGGTTTCACCTGAATAATCGAAGCTCTTTAGTTTTAAAGCTCTATTCTAAATGAAAAACCTTTGAAGTCTTTAGGATTTATGTTAAACATTTAATGATTATGACCCTGATGGCTTGTTGAATCCATCTTTTGTCCGGTCTTTTTTTCAATCAAATCCATACCACATTTTGGGCATTTTCCGGCCGAATCCTGAACTACTTCAGCATGCATAGGGCATGTGTATTCTACATTTGCTTCTTGTTCTGTTTTTTTGGTTGAATTACCACCACATGCATTAAATACCACAGCAATTGATACTGCAAAAACCAAAATTAAAATTGCTTTTTTCATAAATGTTTATTAATAAAATTAGAACTAAATATTTGATTATAAATTATCTATACAAACAACATCCAGGTAAAGCATTGTAATCCTTTTCTTCTGATTTGTACTTTTCGTTATCGTGTCCGGCTTTTGCAACTGCCTGATAGACATCATCCAAAAGGGTAACTTTCTTTAAACTTACAGATAAAAGATTTGTTTCAGGATCCCATTTTGCATTTTTAACACCTTTTACAGAAAGGGCCGCCTTTTCAATTCTGTTTTGGCACATTTCACATTTACCTTCAACTTTAAAAGATTGAATTGCTTCCTTAACATTTTCAGTAGTATCACTTTTGCTGACCTGACTTACGCATTGAGCCTTTAAAATAGCTATATTTAATAATAATACTGCAATAATCAGCAATAAATTTCGTATTGATTTCATATTCTTGATTTTTTAAATACAATTAACTAAATAATGTTTGTTTTAATGCATCAATTGATGCTCTTTTCTTAAGATTTGCATCTTATTGAATATGATTTCGATGCCTTCTGTTTCAAAAGTCATCATTTTACACATTTTTAGTTGATTGCACATAAGACTATCTGTAATGAAATAATCAGGGTACTCTAATGTGCGATCTGATGAGTGTAAATTATTCATGTATTCAAGCATTTTGTTCATATCCTGCATTCCGCCCATACTTCCGCCATTCATCATGCCTCCAGAACCCATCATTTTGCTATTACTACCCATCATACCCGAAGAAGCACTCATCATTCCGCTATTCTGCATCATATCAATACAAAAATCATAAAAATGTTCAGAAAACAGATTGTCATACTTATTGTACATCATAATTTGATATAATGAATCACTGGCTATGGTACTTTTATTTAATGATAATATTGCATGAAACTGTTTGGCTTGAGTATAATTCTCAATGAGCTGATTTTCATATTTTTGTGTGTCAACATTAAATGAGTTGTCCATCATGTTGTTTTTTTGACAAGTTGTAAACATTGAAAATACAGCAAATACAGTAATAATTAAAGAATATTTCATAGTTTGATTATTAATTATGAATAAGATTATTTTAATAAAAAGAATGGACCTTCCAAATAGCTAATCAACTTAATTGATTATTCAATAAGGCAAAAAGGCAAATTCAAAAAATGAATCATAGACGAAATACCTGCAAGAGAGCAGAAGAATCTCCTTTGGGTGAGATAGAATTCTCACAGGTTTTAACTTTGTAGTATAAACGATTGGTAATATTAACTTGATTGGTAACTTTCAATAATTCAATTGAAAAATTAACAAGGTCAAAAACTTTGGAAATTTGAGTTTTGAAATTGAAACTTCCACTATTTGCTTCAAAACTATCGGTAATTTTAAGCTGTTTTCTTTCATTATGGCAACCTTTGCAAGGACCTTTACAGCAATTTTCAGGTGAAATACCGATAGATTGTTTCACCATTATTTTGCCACAATAATGTTTATATATTGTTACTCCCATGGTAGAGAATAACAACAAAATTATGACATTAATATGTAAAATAATTTTAAGCACCTATTAATTCTTTTTAAGAATTAAATTCAAAGTAAAGCAAATTTTTCTTATATTAAAAATAATAACTCATCACAATTTATATCATTTTTTATTTTGTAAAGATTTATTATGATTAAAAACACTTGAAATATAGGCGAATAGAATTTTTAGATTATATATAATTTAAGTAAATGCAATTTAGAAAAAATAAGAGTTCTTATTTGGATTTGAAATGAAATATTTACTGATATTAAGCTGGAATATATATTTAGAAACCTTTTTAATTTTTATTTCATTTTGAGATGATTATTTGAATCTTTTTTTATTTAATCTGAAAAGCATTTTCCAAAAGAAATAATAGCATTAGATTAATAGAGACTAATTTGTAATTGTTATTTATCGAGATTTAAAAACTTTTGCTAATGTCAGGAAGGAAATAACAATCATTTACATACCTTTAGCCCATTCTGCTTCCACATCTGAAATGCTTTTTGGTTTTTGTTTACCGAGCAATTTATATCCATTTTCAGTTATTAAGAAGTCTTCTTCATTTCGAAGGCCTCCAAAATCTTTATAAGATTCAAGTTTGTCAAAATTAATATATTCCGTATTGTATTTTTGCGATTTCCATAAATCAATCAATTGAGGTATAAAATAAATTCCGGGCTCAATGGTTAAAACAAATCCTGGTTCGAGTTTTCGACCTAACCTTAATGATTTAAGGCCAAACTGAGTGCTTTTGGGCTCACCATCATATCCAACATACACTTCTCCCAAATCTTCCATATCATGTACATCCAATCCCATCATATGTCCCAGGCCGCATGGGAAAAACATGGCATGAGCACCGTTGACAATGGCATCTTCTACATTTCCTTTCATCAAACCTAAATCTTTCAATCCCCGAATAATTACCCTGCAGGTTTCAAAATATATTTCCCTGAATGGAATTCCAGGTTTAAGCATTTCAATAGCGGTATTATGGCTTAATAGACATAATTCATATATATCAGCCTGTTTTGTAGTGAATTTACCGCTTACAGGCACTGTGCTTGACAGGTCGCCGGCATAGCCCATTGCAGTTTCGGCACCGGCATCGAGTAAAAACAAATCGCCATCCTTCAGTGTATTTCCGTGATAATGATTATGAAGCGTTTGACCGTTTATGGTAGCTATTATGGGAAATGAAATTTGTCCACCAGAGGCTAGTGCAACCTGATGCACAGATGCAGCAATCTGTGCTTCAGTGATTCCAGGCTTTGCCATTCTCATTCCAAGTGTATGCATATCTACTGTAACATCGCAGGCTTTGATTATTTCTTCAATTTCCTCTTCCGATTTGTAATTTCGTTGATTAACCACTGCCATAATAAGTTCCAATGAAGCTTTACTTTTTGTTTCATCCGGCAGAATATGAAGCCATTGGAATAATTTGATTTTATTTTCGGGACGATATGGAGGAAGAAAATGAATTTTTCTTCCTTTTGCCATCGCTGCTTTTAACAATGCAGATAAAGAATCCAGATTTCCGGTTTTCGAAATACCCACCTTAGCGGCTTGTTCAGAAATAGTTGGCTGAGGTCCCATCCATACAAAATCATCAATGGTAAGATCATTGCCATAGATGCAGTCCTCTCCGTTTTCACAATCAAAAATTGCAGCATAGTTTGGATGATTCAATGCACAAAAATACAAAAAACTACTGTCCTGCCTGAAATGGAAACCATTATCAGCATAATTCATTGGGCTTTCATCATTTCCCAATAAGAGGATCAAGCCAGAGCCTATTGTTTTTCTTAGTTTTTCGCGCCGGTTTATGTATGTGCTTTTTGTGAACATTTCTTTGAAAATTAATATGTTAATTTAACTTATAACTGTAATAATATGAGCGCATTTTATTGGTAAAAATCACTTTTAAAATTTGCAAATTATGTTTAAGAATTTTTTGTTTTGCATTGTTATAGATTCCCAATATAAATTCATTTTAAGACCAAAATTCATTTGAAAATGAAAATTTAATGACTGAAAACTGTTTCCATTTCTTCCAGTGTTTTTCCTTTGCTTTCTTTTATTTTAAGAGCAATGAACACAAAACCTATTAAACAAATTGCTGCATATATGTAAAATGTATTTGCAGTTCCAATTCCTTTTGCCAAAATAGGGAAAGTAAAAGTAAGAATAAAGTATGCGGTCCATAAAGAAATAACGGTAACTGAAGAAGCCGCATTCCTTATTTTATTTGGAAAAATTTCGGAAATTAAAACCCATGTTACAGGCGCTAATGTTGTTCCATATACTGCAATTGCTCCTAAAAGGAACCAGGTAGAGAATGAAGATTTTATTCCAAGAAAATAGGATATAAATACATAAAGTACAGCCAAACCACCTGAACCAATTAACATTAATGGTTTTCGTCCTAATTTGTCGACAAGAGACATGGCAAACAAAGTGAAAATAAGGTTTACTCCGCCAATAAAAACAGTTTGTAACAATTGATCATCTTTATTGGCTCCAATGCTTTCGAAAATATTTGAAGTATAATTAAACACTACATTTATGCCGCAAAATTGCTGAAGAACTGCCAAAGAAATACCAGACATTAAAAGAGGGAGGTATGGTTTTCTGAATACTTCAATATAGTTGATTTTAATATCACCAAGTAGTGATTTTTTGATAGAACTGATTGTAATAGAAGCATATTCAGCATTAGCCAATTTAAGCAATACTTTTTCTGCCGTATCAGGTTTGCCTGCTTTTACAAGCCATCGCGGACTTTCTGGCAAAAATAATACTCCTGCAAAGAATAAAACCGAAGGAATAAATCCTAATCCAAACATTAAACGCCAGGCTTCATCTCCACTATTTCTTAATGAATAATTTATCAGATTAGTGATTAAAATACCCAATACAATGGTTAATTGATTTATAGCCACCATGCGTCCCCTTACTTTCTCTGGCGAAATCTCAGCTATATAAACCGGTGAAAGCAATGAGGCCATTCCTACTCCAATTCCTGCCATAAATCTGAATGCTAAAAAAAAGCTTAAAGAAGGAGATAAAGCCATGCAAATTGACGAAACAGCAAAAATACTTGCTGACAGCATGAGGGCTACTTTGCGGCCATATTTTCCTGAAGTTCTTTCTGCAATTAAACAGCCTGCAATACAACCTATTGCCAGCGATCCAGTAGCGAGGCCTTCCCAGTATTCATTCAATCCAAACTGCTCCCGAAGAAATGGCAAAGCCCCAGATATAACTGCGAAATCGAAACCGAATAAGTATCCACCAAGAGCAGAAATTAAAGAAATTA
>DYPF01000085.1:9769-10948 GCA_020720105.1 Chloroherpeton thalassium | reverse complement strand
TAATCCCCAAGATAGTGCAATAATTGAAGGATTGAAGGATACGACTGGAAGGTACAATGACTCAAAAATTGAAAGAATTAACGGGGTACTTTTCATTGATAGGATTCCTTGTGTTGAAACTAATGCGATGAAACAAGGCTGGTTCATGTCAGCAGATTTCAGGAATGTAGCGGAATTACTTGAATTCATTGGTATGTCGATTTCATTCATTGAAGATACCTCATATGCTAAGGCCAATAAGGTAATGCTAATTGCAGAAGAGCAGATAGTTTTTCCTATATATAACAAGTTCTTAGCCACTTATGGCAATTTTGCAACTGTAAAAGCTGCGTTAGAGACTGCATAGTTTGGGTTTTGATTTTTGGTTAATCGGGGTAGGTTAATAGCCTACCCCAAATTAAAAAAAAGTATGAAAATAATTATAGAAGGAGACGACAAAAAAGTAAATCAAATCTATAAAGAATTGATATACAGATGTAAACGGGACAATGTTAAGATGACTATTAGCGATGTTGAAGATGAAAAAATAGTAAAAAAATTAAAGGATACAAAAAAATAATTAAAAAGCTTAATGATAACAGACTATTTCATACTCAATATTTTCTTGCCACCTGATGAGGTTAGTGGCGAGATTGCAGGATATGTTTCAAGATTTGAGCGAGAAATTTTGATTAAAACATTGGGATTTCACATGTACAATGAATTAATAGAATCATTATCAGGAACACCAGAGCAGAAATGGCTTGATTTGCGGGATGGAAAGATATATCAAAAAAATGGAATAAATCATAATTGGAGAGGCTTGATCAACGATGAGAAAGAATCATTAATAGCTTACTATGTGTGGTATCAATACTCTATTCATGGAATGGAAGTCAAATCTATATCAGGGATTAAGAATTTAAAGACTGAAAATACAAATATAGTTGATAGACGGTTCCATCAAGTCTCTGCCTACAATAAGATGGTAGATTTGATTGCCGAAATGGATAATTTCATAAAAGCTAATTCTGCTGATTATCAGTATTATGCGCCCGAATTAATCAGAAAAGTTAATATGTTTAATTTATAGACATGAACCGGAAAAGGACAATTTTTGTGAAAGATGAGATAAAGGCAGTTTTTAATTTTTTGAAAACTCCAAAAAATATTTCAAATATTACCGAAATTGCAGGAATT
>DYPF01000085.1:0-9669 GCA_020720105.1 Chloroherpeton thalassium | reverse complement strand
ACCAGTTTAAAAATGGCATTCGTGCAGATTAGTAAATCGGAGTACAAGGCAGAATTTAGGGAAGAAAATATATTTAAACCTGTTTTAGCACCTTTAGTTCAAATGTTTATTGAATTAATTCAATCGAGTTATTTTAGCAAGATTTTCAGTTTCGAGTATACTAAATTGAATTATGATGAATATTACAGGTTTTTCTATGGAAGTGCAGATAAAGACCAGATGGTCTTCAATGCGCCCACGGATGCAATTGAGATTGATTTTGATGTAATTTTTCAAAACCAGTATAATTAACTAACTTAAAAATAAAAAAAATGGGATTATTCAATGAAACATCAGCAGGAACGCTACTAAAAAACACTGGATTGCAAAAATATACTGGCAATTCAGGAAAATGGAAGTATATAATCTTAGTGCCAAAAGGCGCAGAGATTGCAACAAAAACCCTTGCACTTACAAAACAAACGTGGGTAGATAATCAAAATGCAGATATGGGCTCACGGTGGTTTATTCTGCCATTAATTTTCAATGGCACTCCAGAGCAAGAAGAAACAGTTAAGGAGACCAGCGATTTTGGTTATGAAGATATAGTTAGAGATGGGAAACTGACTTACAAGATTGATTTTGAATCAATTCATATCAAGAACGTAAATGACATATTCTCAATGAATGACGGTTCGTTCAATGCATATATCTTAACAGATAAGTCAATAATAATAGGCTATTCGATTGATAAAACAATTTTCAAACCGATCCAATTAGACTATGCAAGAGTTTTGCCACGGACCAGTAATACAGGTTCTGTAAACCAGAGGGTGCAATTTGAATTGAGGGCAACAGATATAAGGCAATTGAATAAGTTGTGTATTGAATTAGATTGCATTAATGATGCAGATGCACCATCATCATGGTATCCTGACATTGAATTACCAGTTACACAACCTAAGTACTTGATACCAATATTAACAGGTGTTACTGCTACTGCATTTGCGTTCACATTGAAAGGTTATGACGGAGTTGCCTATTCTGCTGCAACAAAAGAAGATATATATCTAAGAAAAACCAGTGAAGCAGGTACATTGATACCAATTACTTCGATAGTTGAAACTACAACGCCAGGGAATTACACTGGAGTAATTGGAGCGCAAACATCAGGGACCTTCTTCTTCGGGTTACTGCCGCAACCAACTGCAGCCACGGTAGGAGTTGAAACTGATGTGGTTTCTCAATTAGTTGTAACAATCTAATAAATAATTGATTATGAAATTCATATATAAAGGTTGTACATATCGCACGGAGAATTTGAGCGATGACATGAAAAAAAATCCTGATATTCAGATAGCAATTAAGAAAATTGAAAAAAGAGAAGCTGAATTGAAAGAATTGGAAGAAAAACCAATTGAAGTAATTAAAAAAGCTTACAAAAAACAGGATGAATATTAATCAAAAAAGGGGTTATTAACCCCTTTTTTTGGATATAATTTATTGATATGCAATTTTTTACAGAATTTAAAACATCTGCTAATATTGATTTGAATAAATTAATAAAAAAAACTATTTACAAAGCAGTTGTAAAAAAGGAATTAATAGAATATAATCAAGACCAATTGCAGGATGGTATTGATTCTGATGGTAAGAGAATATATACAATAGCTGCAATTGAGCAAGAGTTAGGCCATGTATATTCTATGTTTACCAGAGCAGAAAAAGCAGGTAAAAATCAAGATTATAGAAATGTTACACTACATGATACAGGAAAATTTTACAAATCAATGAAAGTAAAACTTTTTGATGATTCTTTTGAAATTATAGGTAATTTTGAAAAAGAAGATGGAAATATTTATGATAATTTTGAAGAAGGCAAGTATGATTTTTTGGGTATCACAGATGAAAATTTAGAAAGTTTTATATGGTACGATTTTTTAGAATATTTTATGGAATTTTTCGCTTTGGAATTAGAAAAATAATTGATTCTATTATCCTCAATTTGCCTATTTTTCATACAAGAATTGATAAAATTAGTATTGGAAGGTGGTTTGAGATTATGGACGGTAATTTGAAAAAATTGTATAAGATTAATTTCATTAATTATATCCCATTGAAGTTTGTTAAAATAATCGAAAATATGTACTTTCAACTTGACAAAATAGATATGTCAATAATTCAGAAGGAAGCAGAATTAGCCATATTATATAGCCTTGCAGCACGGACCAATAATAAGGTAATGAAATTCAATGCTGATTCGTTAAGCTTGGAACTGGAAAATAAGAAAAAAGAAATGGGCAAAAATAAAAGTGCAAAATTGAATGATTTTTTGAATTACATTGAAATAAGCTTGAATTATGGGTCAATTGACCCTGAAAAAATGAAAGCATCAAGGGCGTTTTCATTATACAATTTGGCATTGGAAAAAAATAATAGTAAAGATGGCCGCAATTAAGAATAAAGATATACTGAATGTTTTGGTAGATTTGTTTGATACACTTGATAAAAAAATCAAGCTAACAAATGAATCAATGGAGCAATTAGAAAAAACAATAAAGCGTACAAATTCTGGAACAAGCGGAGAAAATGCCAAAAAATTAGTTGAAAATACAGAAACTTTAAATAAGGAAATTAAAAAATTGACCGAACTTGAAAAAGCCCAATTATCTGTAAAACAACAAATTGAAAAAACAAATGCAAAAATAATAGTCGCACAAAGTGATGAGGCTAAGCAACTTGCGAAAATAAATGAAGAATTAAAAAAACAAAATACTATAAATAGGTTAAATTCACAAAATAGAAGTAACGAAATAGGAGCTTACAAAAAATTAAGCCAGGAGTTAACTATTGCACGGAACCGATACAAAGATTTAGCTGCGGAACAAAAACATAATACAAAAGAGGGTAAAGAATTACTGGTCCAGGTAACAAAATTAGACGCAAAGTTAAAGCAAATAGATGCAAATGTAGGCCAACATACAAGGAATGTAGGAAATTATGGAAGTGCATTTGAAAAATTAGGTGGTTCAATAAAAGGGTTCATTGCCGGATTGGAAATTCAGCAATTATTTTCATTCGGAAAAGAAATAATCAATACACGTGCCGAATTTGAAAAATTAGAAGTCGTATTAGGCAACACATTGGGGAGTAACGAAAAAGCAGCCCAATCATTTCAAATGATTCAGGAATTCGCTTCAAAAACTCCATTTTCAGTATTGGAATTGACTGAATCATTTGTGAAATTGACAAATCAGGGTTTCAAACCATCACTTCAAGAGATGGAAAATCTCGGAGACTTAGCAAGCTCAACAGGAAAATCATTCCAACAGTTGGCTGAAGCGATTTTGGATGCACAAACTGGAGAATTTGAGAGGCTAAAAGAATTTGGCATAAAAACAAAAGTAGAAGGCGACAAGGTATCTTTCACTTTCAAAGAACAAACTACAACAGTAGAGAATAATTCCGCTGCAATTCGTGATTACATAATAGCATTAGGCGACATGGAAGGTGTGTCTGGTGCAAATGCAAAAATAGCGGGAACATTGACTGGTCAACTGTCTAATTTAGGCGATTCTTGGGATGGATTAAAAAATTCTCTTGGAAAAGTAATTGATGTACCGGTTTCAAGTTTTTTGAGTGAAGTTTCAAAAGAAATAAATGATTTTTCGGGAGATGTAAACAATGCAGGTGATTCATCATTAACATTTTTTGAACGAATAAACGGATGGATAGATGTAATTGCAAGGGTAAGTCCAGCACTATACGCTTTGAATGAGCGAATGAAAGAATTTTTTGGTATTAATGAAAAACTCGCAAAATTGCAGTTTGATCGGGATTTAAAATCGGCAAAAGAGAGAGGTAAGCAGGCCGCATTAGATCAAATAGAGAGAGAAAAAAAATTAAAAGAATCTAAAGAAACAAGCGAAAAAATATCAGATTCTGAAATTTCTGCAAACAAAAAAAAGAATGAAGAATTAGAAAAACAAGCCTTAGAAAAAGCTAATTATGAATTTGAGCTTGAAAGAAGGCTGAATATTATAATGAACAATGAAGATTTGGAAGCTTCAAAAAAACATAACGAAAGTAAGGTTATAACGGATAAAGAATATGAACTTAGTAAATTAGATGAAAATGAACGTTTTAAGCTTGCTAATAAAGAATTATTTGATTATAATAATTCTCTAAGAAGTGATGATTTGATTCTTTCTGCCGAATATTCTGCGAAAACAAAAGAAATACAAAAAGATGCAACAGAATTTGCATTACAACAAATGGCGTTCATGGCTGCGAGTGGTAAGGCTAGCGCAAAAGATTTTGCAAAATTCACATTGACTTTGTTATTGGATTCAGTTGAAAAAACGTTGTTACTGAATATCGCCACGATTTGGAGTAAGCAGCTTGCTGAAAAAGGATTCTTAGGGATTCCACTTGCAGTAGCATTAACAGCTATTGTTAAGGGTGTTTTTGCAGGGGCAAAATCAAGGATTTCCAATTTTGCAACAGGGACTGAATACGTCAATGGTCCTGGGAGCGAGACAAGCGATTCCATACCAGCCAATCTTAGTAAGGGCGAACGGATAGTCCCTGCAAAAATCAACAAATTATTAATGGGAATTCCTAATAACAGGTTGCCAGAATTGGTTAATAGTGGGATTAATACACAGAGAATGGAAAGTATTCTTGATGAAATGAGATATTACAACAAGATGTCCTCATTGTACTTGTCTAACGGTTCAAATACATACGTAAATGATGGTTTTCTGGTTATAAATGATTGGAAAACAGGAAAAACTATAAAAATGCCAATAAAAAACTAATGACTGAAAAATTCACATATTATATTGATTTCGGGAGTGGATTTGAATTTGTCAATATATACAAAAACGACTTAAAACATACTTTCAAAATCAATGATAATCACGAAGGATTTGCAATAAGAGAAATAGAGGGCAGTTTTATTTTGAAAGGTGCTGAATTTGAGCGCATTGACACAATTAATAAATCATCGTTAAACAAATATATTCCGATTAGGATATATAGGGATGGCACTTCAGGCACAGGATATTTACTTTACAACGGTTATTTCAATAATTACAGTAATTTTGATTTCAATGAAAAAACGGTAACAATTAAGAGTTTTTTTGAGGGTAATTCGATTGATAAATTCATGGCAATAATTGAAAAACAATGGACTATCAATGCATCATGGTTTTTTGGCCAATATCTAACACAGCACGTTCCAATACCAATATATACCAATATTTCTTATTCAGAAAAAAAAATAACGGATTATTCATATAAACTTGTTAATATAATTAACTCATTAATTGTTAAAAGTTTTGATAACAATATATTATCAGGTTTTGCATGTGCAAATGAAAATTTTTGGTATAATCCTGATAATGCGAAATTTGACCCAAATAAATACAGAATTGCTGATTTGAAAAATATTAATGGGTTTGGTTCAGGAAATCAAAAAAAAATAAGCCTCAAAAGATTGTTTGAAATTCTTGAAATAATGCACAAAATCTATTGGTACATTGGTTCAGGAGTAGATTCAGGATTGATAAAATTCAAAACGATAGAAGACTTGTGCACCACTAATATTGATTATTCGGAGCAAACAAAATTCCAGAAACGAAATATCTACGATTATGGAATGAATTACACAAGAGAAACTTTTGAGTTCAATGAGAATAATTCATTGATTGAGGGCGATGATTATTTAAGTTCTAATAATATCGAGTATTTGAACCTTGCAAAGTCAAGTAAAGATTACAATATAAGCGAGGTATGCACAAGATATTCCGAAGGGTCATCTGAATATAATACAGATGGGTTTTTTTTCGCTTATGTTGATGAAATTACGAATAAGATGATTGTGGGTGGCGGTCAAAAATCTAATACCAATATTGATAATGCATTATTTTCACCTGCCAACATCATTAATGATAGTTATCGTGATTACATGTATTGCAATGATAATAATTTCAATTATAACGGCCTGAAATCTACCTTAATACCACAAAAAACACGAAAATTCATAGAATTAGCAGGGATTAATACAGTATTGGAAAATCCTGAAAATTTCACAGATTCAGTAATATATGAAATTCAGTCAGGAAATACTATAATAGGAAGGGTTTGGGAGCAAATTACCGATCTGAATACTAACATAAGCACATTGAAAGTATATCAATTTTCAGAATCAAAGAATGTTATCCCACCACCACCACCACCACCACCACCACCACCACCGACATCTTATATTAACGTTAATCCTGCTGGATTGAATTTTGTTCAAGCAGGTGGCAATCAAGATATTGATATAGAATCGAATACTAATTGGACTGCATCAACAGTAAGTAGCTGGATTACAATAGATCAATTGTCAGGCTCAGGCGATGACACTATTAATATTAGTGTTGCCAGTTCAACTGTTGCAAGAAATGGTACAGTAATATTAACAGATGGCAATGTGGTAACTTATATATATGTTAATCAAACATATACAGAGCCTGTAATACCTACAATCTCAGTATCTCCCGGATATATTAATACAAATTTGTCCGCTCAAACTGTTGAATTAATAATTACTACAACAGAGGCCTGGACCTTAACGAATGGCAATTCATGGTTACATTTTGCAATTACTTCTGGAGTTGGAAATGCATCTATCTTAATGGATATTGATGTATCTGTAATTAATAGAAGTGGCCAAGTTTCATTTTCAATAACAGGGGCTTCGTCTGGGTTAATAGTATATCAAAATCAAGTCATTAACGATTTGAGCGTATCTCCAGAATCATTGAATTTTGCATACAACGGAGAAACAAAAACATTCGATATTACAACAAATGGCGATTGGACATTGGCAAGTTCTCAATCATGGTGTAGCGTCGATGATAATGGCGGAACAGGAAATCAAACAATATCAGTAACATGCACGCCAACAATTAACCAGAGGACGGCCACAATTAACGTAACTAATGGGACCTATACCCGTCAAGTCTCAATATTGCAGAATGGTGAGCCTGCTTACATATCAGTTAATCCGGCTGGTGCTAATTTTGAAAATCAGGGAGGTAATATAGCAATCAATGTGTTATCGAACCAGAATTGGACATGCAGCGTAACTGATTCATGGATCGTATTGGATAGGATTTCAGGTTCTGGAAATGGGGTTATTACGGTTACTATTGGAAGTACATTGGTAACAAGAAGTTCTACAATCATAATCACTAATGGCACAATTAATGTTACTGTGTATGTTAATCAAACATATACAGCCGTTCAGCCGTCAATATCAGTTACACCCGCTTACAATAATTTGAACAGAAATTCTCAAAATATTACATTGACAATAGTAACCACTTCTGCATGGTCAATAAGTAACCCATTAAGTTGGGTGCATTTTCCTGTAAGCTCTGGAGTTGGAAATGCAACAATAACAATGGAAGTAGATTATGCAGCTTCAGCAAGAAGTGGAAATATAACGTTCAATATTACAGGTGCATCAAGCGGGATTTACGTTTCACAATTTTAAAAATTATGATAAGGATAAGATTTTCAGATTCAGACTGGTTAGATTCACAAGGGAGGGCAGTTAAGATGTCGCTAGAAAAAGAGTTGAATACTAATTCACGATTGACTTATTCCTATGTGGCCCCGATAATCACAGAAGATAGTTGGAAAGGAAGAACTTTTCCGGTTCAAATTAATCAATGGGAATCATATACTATTCAATTCGCAGTCAAAGAAGTTGCAATTCATGCATTATCGAAAATGCAAGTATGCAAGAACCTGACAATTGAAGATACAACAACAGGCGAAGTAATAACAGTAGATACCTTGTCAAGTGGTGCAATTTCAATAGAAGCCGGAAATAGATATGATACCAATCAATTTTTCACAATTTCTGTGAAAGCTAACAAAATCAAATCATATCCCGGATTGGCTGTGTTGAATACAAATGTATTGAGAATTACTATTAACCTTGTTGATTACAATTTCTATACAGACATGGAAATAATTGATTATGTTACTGATGCAGAAATTCAAAAATATCAGGATGGAGTAGGTATTGATTTTGTAACAAAATCAAATTCAAAAAATGGCAAACGTATGTTATTCTATTACATGGAAAATACTGCGATGGATTTGAAAAGAAAATGTGAAAATTTAGGATTTTCTTCTATTATAATTAATCCTAATACGAATAATTATGTAATTTTGGAAACAGGAAAATGCAAATTAACAGAATTAACAGAAGGGCTGTATAAGTGTGAATGTGAATTTATAACATCTTCAAATCAAAATTATTCATAATGTTACGGGTCGAAAAAAATAACATACAAGCAGATTATTTGAGGGAATATCGTGGAAATGAGGCTTTTGGGCTGCAATTATCACGTAATGACCAGCCTTTGCAAATCTATAATGCTTATTCGCTAATTGGAGCACCTGTTCAATGGTTTCGTGCAAAAAAAATAAAGTATCAGGATATAATAGAATCAACTCACGAATTAGATACTGATAGTATCTATTATTCAGACGGCCAATATTTGATTAATTCTGATATGTTTTTCGACAACACAACCCCAACTAATATATTAGCAGATGGGATTTATTTTTTTCAATTCTATAACGGAGTTGAGATATTCAATTCAGAATGCTTCAAAATTGTTGACCAATTTTTGGCACATGATTACTCTGAACCAGAATTGAAGAAATTTGAAAATGACGAATTATTTTTGTATAACGATTAATATATAGAATAATGGGATACCTTAGCGCAAGGCAATTAACAACCTCATACCAAAACGGATATTGTCATCTAATTATATCAGATGTTACTTCCGTTTCTGGATATAGGTCGTACAAGTTCAAGATAACCGATATACTGGCAGCGTCTCAATTGTTGGCTGAAAAAAATATTGCAAATGGATACCCGGGATTAGATTCGACTGGAAAAATAAATCCATTGCAATTACCAGCTATTGCAATTACAGATACATACGTAGTATCATCACAAGTTGAGATGTTGGCTTTGGTTGTAACCGTTGGAACGGTTGCAGTTAGGAATGATATTAGTAAGTCATATATTCTTAAGTCAGAGCCTTCAAGTGTATTGGCGAGTTGGGTAGAATTACAAGGGGTTACAGGGGTTTCTTCATTCAATGGAAGGACCGGGAGCGTATCACCTCAAAGTACTGATTACACAGCCGATCAAGTATCAGAGACTGCCACCCGTGTATATGTTACTCCAGCGTTGTTACAAAAATTAATTGATCTAAGCACCATTACTACTGATACGAATGCATTACATATTAATATTGATGCAGAGATTTCTTTACTACCAGATATTGGAACTATTTCAGATGCAAGTGTTTTTGTAGCTGAAAAATCGAGTGTTTTTGAAAAAGTAAAAGTAACATGGGCGTTAATAAAATCAACACTAAAAAACTATTTTGATTCTTTGTATGCATCTGTAACACATGCACATACAGGAGTATATGAGCCAATTAAAGGAACTGATGATAATTATGTAACTGATATTCAATTAATTAATATATCTAACTTATCAGGTGTCAATTCAGGAAATCAATATTCAGATAATGATACAATATTAGGCTCTGGAAGCTTGGTCGATCCGTTCTACGTTAACCCTACCTATCAGGGAGGTGG
>DYPF01000366.1 GCA_020720105.1 Chloroherpeton thalassium | reverse complement strand
ACGTTAATAATCAGTTGATTGTAAGTTTTTTGTTCCCTGGTAGTCATAACTTATACAGATTGTGGTGAATTTATTAAGTTGCTGTATATCATTGACATAAACAATTTTAGTGAACATATTTTATTGAAAATCAAACATTTATGTTAAAATTTAACGAACTGTTGAAAGATACATGCAATGTAATTAAAGGTAACGAAATCGATTTCTTGAAAATATATGAAAAAATTATATCAAAACATTAATTTACTACTCTTTTTGATGCTGCTTCCTTTACTGGGCATGACACAAAGTATTGCCCAAGATAAAAAATTGGAAGATTATCAAATGTTGATTAAATTAATCAAAGAGAACTATCCTTTTTACGATTTAAAAGAACAACTGACCGGAATTGATTTTGATATCTAATTCACTAATAAAGAAAATTATTTAAAAAACAATCTTATTTCCGATGAAGAATTTGTGTTTATTGTCAATTCAACTCTAACATACTTGCAAGACCAACACACAAGAATAGTCAGCTATGAGAATGTTATTTATTATGAATATCCCATTGCAAGTGCTTTTGCAAACTACAACAAAGATTCTATTAATTATAGACACAAACAATTTTATAAGTATATTTATAGTAAGATTGTTAAAGATTATTATCAGGGTCTAAAATGCAACTATTTAGATGGTAATTATTATACAAATTTACCAATAAAATATAGAAATAAAGTTTATGATTATGGAATGCAAATTGTTGCAGTAAATGGTACTCCGATTGATTCTGTTGTATATAACAATTTAGATAATATTTATTGTAATTGGGATTTCAAACATCAAAAATATTTCTCTGAAAATTTTTCTCATGCACAAACTGTGTTTTTTAATAAAGATTCAGTTTGTTATACCTTAATAAATCATCTAAAAGATACGCTTAAATTAGAATTTCAGTTTGGAGAAAAAGACTTAATTGACTATAAAAAATCGAAATGGATTCAAACAATTACGAATCATGTAAGGTATTTTAAAAAAGAGAATATTTTGTACATAAGGCTAATTGCAATGGATTTTTATAATAGGAAAGATAAATTATTAAATAAAATTCAAAAGCAAAAAGGTAAGAGAATAGACAAAGTTGTTATTGATATTCGAAACAATGGCGGTGGTAATGATTTGGTTTGGCTTTCTTTCGTGTCGAGTATAATTGACACTTCTTTCGTTTGTGATATCAATATTGCTTCGTTAAATTACGAAAAATCAAAACTCTTTTACAGTGATGTTTCTCGAGAGCAATCCAAAATTCCGTTTTCGCACCGAGCCTTTTATAAGTTGGATATGCAGGCAGATATTCAAAATTATTTTCAAGCGAATGATAGTACCATTAACTATAATGGAAAAATATATATTATTCAGGATAGGGATATATTTTCGTCTGCTGTCTCGTTATCATCACTCTGTAAATATAACAATAGGTTTGTCAGTGTCGGTCAAGCAAATGGTAAAACAGGCGGTTTTGGCGAAGAACCAATGCTTTTTGTGTTACCAAATAGCCAAATAATGTTCACCATAGATGCTACAATTGACTATACGCAAATAAAGAGCATTGATGATTATTATAATTCTGTAGAGGTGCCGCTTGAATATAATATTGATGATTACTTTCATAGAGCTTCAACAAATTTTTCAATTTATTCAAAGTCATTTTTAAGAAAAAAAGATCCTTTTTTTAAAAAAATAATCATGTTCAAAGATTAGCTATCTTAATACTCTTCCCCCACTACACGCAGCTCGATGCCATGGATTGCGGAGCCACCTGTTTGAGGATGGTAGCCAAGCACTACGGCAAGAGTGACAGCTCGCAAACCTTACGGCAACGCACCTAACATTACACGTGATGGCGTTTCGGTTTTTGGCATAAGCGATGCCGCC
>DYPF01000084.1 GCA_020720105.1 Chloroherpeton thalassium | reverse complement strand
TCAAAACGAAAATCCAAAGATAATTGGTAAAGTTATATCAGAATAAATATTGAGGCTGCTCATAAGTCCAAAATATTTCAATATTGTCATTCCCTTGCAAACGGGAATCCACTGCTATAGAGAGGATTTATGGATTCCCACTTTCGTGAGGATGGGAATGACACCAAAGATTACTTATGAGACAGCACATCATTTTAGAATTTACCTAAAAAAAATGGCACATTAAAAATGTGCCACTTTTTGATAAATATTTAGAATCTTATTCTTTCTCTTCTGTATCTGTTGCAGAGTCTTCTATTATTGCATCGTCCTCATCAAAATCAATATCAGTTGTAGTCGGATAGTATTCTTCAACATCAACTAATGGCTTTGGACCGCTTGAGGCTTCTCTTCTTTGTGCATAGAATTCGTCAAAACTAATTTCGTTTGTGGTAGCAAAGCCCATCAAATAATCGATAAGTTTCTTCTGTAAAATCTCGGCTTGAACATTTTCGTTAGTATTGATATATTCGCGAATTTGGTGGTCAGTTAAGCCATATTGTTGGAAATGTTGCTTGTTTTTTTCTAACCAGTCATCATAATCGTAATCTTCTAATTCTAATTTTTCCTTCTCAATTAATTTATCTTTAATGATATTCCATTTAGCCAAGTTGATTGCGTGAGATTTATAGGACTCATTCAAGTAGATATCAAATTGAGTGTCTTTTTCGGAGATTTTATATTGCACTTTTGCATTTTTAACCAAATTTTCTAAAGCAACTTCTACAACTTTTTCGGGAGGAACAATTTGAGGATTATTTATAATTAAATGATCAACAATTTGGTTTTCCATTTCTTGACGAGATTTATTATCCCAATAATCTTGAATTTTCATTTCTAAATCTTGGCGATAATCACTTAAATTATCAAATTTTTCTTCACTTGCTTTCTTTGCAAATTCATCATTAATTTCAGGTAAATTAATTTTTTGAACATTTTCTATAATTATCTTATATTCTTTATCTTTTTCGGAAAAAATAAAGCTTTCACCAACAGAGTGATTAAGAAAAGCATCACGCAAATTAGTATTAATTTGAGTATTACCCAAGAACATATCATTATGTTTGTGATTATGTTCGTGATGTCCGTGTTCATCTTTCTCATCGTGTTGATGAGGTTCTTGGTTTGGATCTTCAAGAGCATAATAAACGTGGTAATTGTAAGAATCAATCGAAGTAGCGTCTTCTTTTTCGGCTAATTCGTAAGCAATGCTATCCAATTCCTTTTCAACATCATCTTCTTTAGCAACATAAACGGGCTCTTGAATTTCGAACTCTTGATAATTATTGATTTCAAAATTTGGAACTGTTTGGAATTCAAGCAAAAATTTAATACCGTTTTCAACTGGTTGAATATCTTTCAAAGCAGGACTATCAATCAATTTGATTTTGGCTTCGTCCATTACTAGTGGGAAATATTTATTTACAACTTCTATGTTTGCTTCGGATTCTATTGCTTTGCCATACATTTTTTTTATCATTGCCATTGGCACTTTGCCTTTGCGAAATCCCTTTAAATCTATTGATTTTTGAGCTTCTTGATAAGCCTCGTCATAAACTGGTTGGATTTCTTCTTGGGTTAAAATTAATTCTAATGTGTTAATTCCAGAATCGTTGAAAGTAAAATTCTTTTCCACAAATAACTCCGATTGTAATTGAAAATGTGTTGAATATTTAATAATTAAAAGAATAATCAGTGTGCGGTCGGAGAGACTCGAACTCTCATGAGTTTCCCCACTAGATCCTAAGTCTAGCGCGTCTGCCAATTTCGCCACGACCGCAAAATTGTTAATATATAATTTTTAAAAAATATTATTTTTGAGAAATATTATTTTTGAGAAAACTATAATCTACAAAATTAAGAAAATTCACTAAATAATTTTGAAATACTCCAAAGAAAAGGAAAAATATTGAAAAATATGCAAAAAAATGAATGAAATTTCTTAAATTTACAGAAATTTAACTTAATTTTGATATTTTTATCGTCTTAACTTTTTGAAAATTGTAACTTTTTTGATTTTGCAAAGGTTAGTATTTTTAGAGGATAAATCAAAATTGAAATCAATTTTTTATTGAAAAGATATTTTTGGGTAAAGTAATGGAAGAACAATCACCAAGTTTGGTGCAAGATATTGTAAATTATGGAATAAGAATAATCATTATTGTTTTTGGTGGATTAATTTTGTTTAATGTGTTTAATGTACAAACTCAAGATATGGTTACATTCCGAGTAATTGGTGGTTTGATGATAATTTTTGGGGCATATAGAGTGTATTCTTATCATATAGCAAGAAACAGATTTTCAAATAAAAGGGGAAGATAAAATGAAAAGAATGTTATTAATATTGTCAGTTATTACTTTGATTGTACTTTCCTTAAGCTCTTGCAATGACCAAAAGGCAGGCAATCAATCGCAATACGAAGCATGGAATTCAGGTGAAATCACAATCTACTATGATAATCAATTATCTTTTGTCTTGGATTCTGTTTTCAATATGTATCGCAAGACATTTCCCGATATCAAACCAACTTTTATTGCTGCCACTTCACGTGAATGTGTAAGAATGTATTTGAACAGCAAATCGAAGGTAATTGTGCTTGCTCGTCCGTTCTTGCAAGACGAAGATTCTATTATTACCGCAATGGGATTTAATTTCCCAATTCCTTATGATATTGCCCAAGATGCTTTGGTTTATTTTACTCATTCTGCCTCGCCGATTGACACATTAAATGCCAACCTACTCGAAAATTATTTCACTGATAACAAAATGAGCAAAACACAAGTATTTGGTGCTTTCCCCGAACCCGAATTTGTGATTTGCGAACCAAATTCAAGTGTGTTTGCAAACTTCAAAACAATGGTATTGAAAGATAAATTTACAAATAGAAAATTAACTATATTTTCAACAATTGATTCTGTCAAACAATATGTATTGAATAATAAGAATGCTATTGGAATAGGATATTTGGGGCATATTGTTGGCGATATCAATTACAAAGCTATCAAATTAGGCTATCTCGATTCCACTGGTAAACATCATCGTCCACGCACTGTTCATCAAGCATACATTGTTCAATCACTATATCCATACATTGTAACCTATCAAGCACATATATTAAGTGAAGAGAAAAATTTAGCAAAATGGTTCGCACAATTTATTTCAAAAGAATCAAGCGTTCAAAAGTATTTTAAAGATTATGGTTTAGTGCCTGCATTTGCAAAAATTGTACTAATTCAAGATGAATAGAATTTTAATAAAACGTATAAAAATAGTGTAAATAATAATAATTTAGAAGAAATAATTTTATAATAAAAGAGGAAAAAATGTTAAGAAAAATTAGTTTAGCAGTATTAATTTTGCTTTCGGCTGCGATTGCTAATGCTCAAATTTCCAAAGACGACTTTCTGAAATTAGTTCAGGACAAGCAATACCCTGAAGCAGTTAAATATATTCCGCAAATTCAAGAACAATACTTGAAAGATGCGAAAATGTTGTGTGCCTTTGGCAATGTTTATGCTGAATTAGATGAATTTGCAAATGCAACAAAATATTTTCAGATGGCATACAAAAATGATGATGAAAATGCAATGGTTGCTCGTAGATATGCTATGGCATTAGCAAATCAACAAAATTATCAAGAAGCTTTAAAAGTTATCAGGAATATCATCAAAGATAAACCAAAAGATTTGTATAATCATTTGACTGCTGCTGATATTTATATCAAGATGGATTCGTTAGCCGAAGCAGAAATTGCAATCGATAGAGCTCGCTCGATTGATAAGAACAATCCTGCTCCTATTGTAACATTAGGTAATTTGTATTATTCCAAAAGAGTTTATGAGTTAGCTCGCCAAAATTATGAAGAAGCAATCGGATTAGATTCATCAAATAATGAAGCTCACATGAATTTGGCAATTTCGTATTATTGGTTAGCAACTCGCGAAATGGACAAAGATTTATCAAATGAACTTTTCACTCGTTCATTGAAAGAATGGAATACTGTTTCCCAATTGGATTCGATGAATGCAAAAGCGTTTTTTGAACAAGGTAAGATTTGGTTTTTTGCTGAAAAATATCCTGAAGCTGCAACAGCTTTATCCAGATTTATTAAACTTCGTCCAAATGGTTCATTAGGAAGATGGTATTTAGCAGAATCTCTACATAAATTAGGTGAATGCGAAAGTGCAATCACTCATTTATTACAAGTAAGAGAAGAAATTGATTCAATAAGAAGCAAAGCAACAAAATACTTGTCTGACTGCTACATTTCCACAAAGCAATACCCCGAAGCAAAGAGAATATTTGCAGAATTAGAAGCAAATAATTATATTTTTGATCCTGCAGATTTACGTAAATTTGGTCAAGCATTATTTTTCTCAGGCGATACTACAATGGCAATTCAATATTGGAACAAATCAATAGCAATGGATAAAGACCAAAACTGCGCTTTAATGTATGTGTTAGGAACAATCCAAAGTGCAATAAAACAATATGATGAATCTAATAAAGTTTTAAAATTACGATTGGAAACTACTGCTTGTCAAAACGAGCCTAACTTACCAAAAGTATATTATACTATCGGACAGAATTATCTTTACAATAGCCAACCTGATTCTGCAATTACTTATCTAACAAAAGCTTATGAGTTGGAACCAAAGAATATTTTTACATTATTATTCTTGGGTGATGCTTATGTTCAAATGAAAGATATGGTAAAAGGTAAGGAATATTATCAACAAGTTGTTACTTTGTATAAAGCTGATACTACCTTGAATAAACAAGCTGTAATTCAATCATTTGCCAAACAAGCCAATACAATTTTGGAAAATAAGAATTACAATGAATTGAACAAATTAGGCAAGCAATGGACAGAATTATTGCCTGATAACGTGTTTGGATTTCTTTATTATGCAGTGTCTTTTCAAGGCTTAAATGATGGCGATAATGCTTGTATTAATTATGGAAAAGTACTTAAATTAGATCCAGAAAATGTTACGGCTAAGAAAAATCGAGAATTAATCGGTTGTGGCAAGAAGTAAACATTAGAGAATGGACAAAAAAAATGGTTGCTCATTTTTGTGGGCAACCTTTTTATTTTTATTATAATTAGAAATTATTTGCTATTTCATTTCAATACTAACTTTTTCGAGAAAATCATCGGGAGAAAGCCAGAAGTAAATATTGGAAATTACATTATCATCAATAGAATATTCCAATAATTTCCCTTTGCCACCTTGACGGATAATTTCATCTTCAGGTTTACCTAATTTTTTAGTAATTTCGTTGATTGTAGATTCCATAGTTACGCCTTTGTAACTAAATACCTTAGATTCAGGAAAAAATATCACTCTTGATATCATTTTGTTACTTATTACAGCATCGAAACCTTTATATTCTAGGAATGCATCAGTACTATTTTCGTCTGAACAAAGCCCTGATATGTTTGTTGGCAAACCATTAGCTTTGATAAATAGAGGAAAAACTGAGCCTACATTATCAATTAATGCTTGTGTTTTATCTGTATCCTGAGCCGAAGAAAACGAAAGTGCAATTGGAATTAAGATTACTGAAAGTAGATAGAATTTCAAATTTTTCATAAACTCTCCATTGTATAATAAAAAAAGAAAAACAAAATTAGAAAAAAAATTCTATATAATTAGTATTTCCTAAAAATTAATTTAGTTTGTATAACGATGTGAAAATATTTTTACCTTGAATAAAATATAAATTTATTAGTTTCGTATTAAAGCAAGATTAATATATCAGATTGCAAAATTACTTTAAATTGAGAAATTATTCCTTATTCTGCTCCACTCAGAATTCAAACGTACTTTCCTTTTTAACAATATTGAAAGCTAATTATGGTTTCCGAATAATTTTTAATTTTGAATAGCATATATTATTACCAGGGCAAACGCAAAATTTATTTTCTGTGGTCTATAATTGATAAAAGTCATTATTACCAAATAATAATAAACTAAATTGTTACTGTTTAATTACTCTTTGTGTGGTGCCTACTTTTTTCAAATTATTTAGAGAAAATTATTTATGAAATTCGAAAATCTTCAAATCATCGAGCCAATTTTACGTGCTCTTAAAGAAGAAAACTATTCCCAACCAACAACAATACAATGGGAAGCAATTCCACATATATTGAATCGCCACGATGTATTTGGGAGTGCTCAAACAGGCACAGGGAAAACAGCAGCTTTTGCAATACCAATTTTACAACATTTATACAACGACAAAACTGAAAATTCCTCAAAATTCAGGAAAATCAAAGTACTTGTATTAACTCCAACTCGCGAATTGGCAATTCAAATTGCCGAAAGCTTTTCGACTTATGGCAAATATACGAGAACAAGAAATACAGTAATTTATGGAGGCGTAAGCCAAGGCAGACAAGTAGAAACACTGAAAAGAGGTGTTGATATTCTAATTGCTACTCCAGGTAGATTACTTGATTTGATGGAACAAAAATATGTAAATTTGAGTAATGTTGAGTACTTAGTTTTGGACGAAGCAGATAGAATGTTAGATATGGGTTTTATTCACGATATTAAAAAAATTATCAAGGTTTTACCAACCGAAAGGCAATCATTATTCTTTTCGGCGACTATGCCAAAGAATATCTTGGAGCTTTCAGGAAATATACTTAATAATCCAAAGAAAGTGGCTGTAAATCCTACTTTTTCCACTGCAGAAACAATCAAACAATTCCTTTATTATACAAATAAATCAAGCAAAACTGAATTGTTGATGCATATATTAGAAACTGAACAAATTGAACAAGTTTTACTATTTAGCAAGACAAAGCACGGTGCTGATAGATTGGTAAAAAATTTGGAACTTCGTAAGGTATCGGCAGCCGCTATTCATAGCAATAAAGGGCAAAATCAGCGGCAAATTGCTTTGAAGCAATTCAAATCCAAGGAAATTAGAGTATTAGTTGCAACTGATATTGCAGCAAGAGGAATTGATATTGACAAATTGAAATATGTAATTAACTTTGATATTCCAAACGAATCCGAAACTTATGTGCATAGAATTGGACGATGCGGACGTGCAGGAGAAGAAGGTACTGCAATTTCTATCTGCGAGAACGAAGAAAATCATTATATCAAAGATATTGAAAAATTAATAAAATTAAAAATCAATGTTATTGATAATAATCCTTTTCCTCAAACTGACCGAAGACTTTCACGAGAAGATAGAAAGATGATTGAAAAGGAAAAAATGCAGCTGAAGCAAGAACAATCATCTGCTCGCAAGAGAAATTTGGCAGAAAAAAATTCCAGAAATGCAAAAATTAAGCAAACAACTGAGAATAATGTAAAGTCAAGATCAAGCAAAGGTAAATCAAACCCAAAGCAATACGAAGGTAATAGATCTTCGTCAGCTCCCAAATCAAGAAATAGCAAACAAAGAAGTTCGGTTAGATAATTAAACTAAAAAAAATAAAAAGGACGATTTTAAAATCGTCCTTTTTTTTATCGTATAATTTACTTTTTTAGTTCATTATTTCATCATATTGTGCTTGAGTTAAGTATTGTGGTGAATAAGTAACTCCATTTCTACCTAATACTCTTACAAATGAATTTAAGTGATTTTCCGAGCCTTTCAACAAGTTATTGTAAACAATTTTTAGATCTTCGTTGTCGGTTGCTTCAATAGCTTCGTAGAGGTCTAATATATCAATTTCTTCGATTGCTGCTCCAACTTTTAATGCATCTACCAATGATAATTCTCCTTGTTGAGTTAAAGTTGTATATAATGTTGCTAAATCTGTGTTGGTGAATGCACCAACTTCATTGTTTTCTACTGGGTCTTCCAAGTCGTATCTTTCAATCAAGTTCAATAATGCGTCCATGTGTTGTTGCTCAGCTTTTGAAATATTATTGAATACACCTTGATTCCATTTTGCATAAAGAACTGTATATACATCACGAGCTAATTTTTCTTCTTCTCTCATAAATAGCAATTCTGCGGTTTCTTCTTCAGATAAATCTGATATTTCTATTGAATCTAAGCAAGTAGTGGAGTTTCCACCAAATCTTTCTGATGCTGCCAAATCGTCGAATACGCCTATTGGGTCGCTTGTGCAAGACGAAATTCCTAATGTAAGGATACCTACAAATAATAGGATGGCTGTTTTAAGTAATGTGTTCTTCATTTCGAACTCCTTTTGTTTTGGTTTAAAAATTGTGTTATGATAATAACTTTTCAAATAGTGTGCCATAAATCATAAGTGCTTATATAACAATGTTATACTGATATTCGGCTTTTTATAATGAAAATATTCTTCGACATTTATTACTATATAATTTTGGGTAATCTGACTTTTTTGTCGAATATAGTATTCCAAAAGTGCTGTTAATTAACTTAGATTATACTAAAAAAAGTTAATTTGTATTTTTCAAATTGTGATTATTATGAAAGAATTATCTTTTAAAAATTCATTGATGAATATAATATTCATTATAGCATTTTCGGGAATTTTATATGTTCCATTTATCGGGGATTCGCATTTATTTGATTGGGACGAGATAAATTTTGCCGAAGCTGCGAGAGAAATGATAGAAACAGGCGATTATCTAACAGTAAGAATTGATTATGAGCCATTTCACGAAAAGCCACCCTTGTTTATTTGGTTGCAAGTCTTATCAATGAAAACGTTTGGAATAACAGAATTTGCTGCTCGATTTCCTAATGCAATAATTGGAATAATTTCTATGGTAATATTATTCTCTATTGGCAGACTTTTGATAGATGAACGATTTGGATTTCTGTTTGTAATGGCTTACACGAGTTCAATTTTGCCATTATTTTACTTCAAGTCGGGATTAATAGATCCATTATTCAACCTGTTGATGTTTGTAAGTGTCTGGTATTTATTCAAATCATTCAATATTAAATTATTAAATAAAGAGCAAGAAAAGTTTAAGATAGATTATAAGTTCATCGTACTTGCAGGATTGTTTGATGGACTTGCTGTATTAACTAAAGGTCCTGTCGGCTTTCTTTTAGTTGTCCTAACTTTTCTTATCTTCAATGCAATGAATTATAAAAAGATGAAATTTCCATTTTTGGCATATTTGCTTTTTGGATTAATTTCGTTTATTCCGATAATTTTATGGTACATAGCATTAGCAGTGCAATTGGGAGACATTAGTATAATTTATCAATTTGTAGAATATCAAATCAGACTATTTTCAACAGGTGATGCAGGGCACGGTGGACCTTTTTATTATCATTTCCTTGTTCTGCTGTTTGGAGTATTTCCTGCTTCGATTTTTGCATTACGAGGCATAAGGAATACATCTTCTGACCAAAATACTAAAGTATTCTCTATTTGGATGGGAATTTTGTTTTTTGTTGTGTTAATATTATTTTCAATTGTCAAAACAAAAATTGTACATTATTCTTCGCTTGCTTATTTTCCGATTGCATTTTTTGCAGCAAAAGGGATGTACAATTTGATTTATAATCGATTAAGTTGGAAGCAAAGCACGAATTGGTTAATTGCAATAATTGGTTTGCCAATAGCAATAATAATATCGCTATTACCCTTTGTAATGATGAATGTAGAAATGATTTTGCCCAAAATCAAAGATAAATTCACTTATAAAATTCTATCGGGAAATTATTTTTGGGAAGGTAATGAATGGATACCAGGCGTGCTGCTCTTAATTGGAATAGTAATTGCTTTGATATTGATGTTACGCAAGAAGTACTTGAATGGAATAGTAATTCTATATGGTTTTACTACAATTTTTATGGTTACTTTATTGCCTTTTCTTGTCCCAAAAATTGAGCAATACACTCAATTAACCCCAATTACTTTCTACAAATCACTGCAAAATGAAGATTGTTATATTTTCCCAATTGGATTTAAAACTTATGCCCATTATTTTTATGCTGAAACTAAGTTCGAGCAATCACGTGCATCAAAAAATATGTCTCGAGATGAATGGCATGAATATTTATTGGAGGGTGATGTAGATAAAAAAGTATATTTCATTTCCAAATATAGCAAATATAAGGAGCTTTCCCAGCACCCAAATTTGATTGAGATATTCAATAAAAATGGGTGGGTGGGATTTGTTCGAAAATAATGATTAATTAGTCTTTTCTTTATCTTTAGGCATAAAGGCCTGAAGAATATCGATTGGAACAGGGAAAACAATTGTTGAATTCTTTTCTGTTGCAATATCCGATAAAGTTTGCAAAAATCTTAACTGCAAGGCAATTGGATGTGATTCAATCAGTTGAGCAGCTTCAGTTAATTTAGTAGCTGCTTGGGATTCGCCATCAGCATTGATGATTTTTGAACGTCTTTCGCGTTCTGCTTCGGCTTGGCGTGCCATTGCTCTTTGCATTTCGGGCGGCAAGTCGATTTGTTTTAATTCAACAGATGTAACTTTAACGCCCCAAGGCTCTGTGCTTTCGTCAATGATTTTCTGCAAACGATGATTTATATGCTCTCTTTCGGAGAGTATTTCATCTAAATCGCTTTGTCCCAGAATGCTACGAAGAGTAGTTTGACCAATTTGATTAGTGGCATACAGATAATTTTCCACATCAACAATTGCTTTTTCGGGGAAAATCACCTTAAAATAAAGCACTGCATTTACTTTGATAGAAATATTATCTTTAGTGATAACGTCTTGTGGTGGAATGTCGAGTGTGATAGTTCGCAAACTCACTTTCACCATTTTGTCTATGAATGGAATAAGAAAGAATAAACCAGGTCCTTTCACTTGGATTAATCTTCCTAGACGAAAAACAACAGCTCTTTCGTATTCTGCAGCAATTTTGATTGCAGAAAAAACGAGAAAAGCAACCAATACAAGTAGTACGATTGATGTTTCCATTATAAATCCTTAAATTGTGGAATTCAAACTTAATAAAAAAATATGAATAAAAAATAAATAATTAATAATTTATTCTAT
>DYPF01000365.1 GCA_020720105.1 Chloroherpeton thalassium | reverse complement strand
ACTTTCTACTTTCTACTTTCTACTTTCTACTTTCTACTTTCTACTTTCTACTTTCCACTTTCTCGGTATTTGTTATTTTTTGTTTAGAATATTCATCAATTAAGAAATTGTTACGATAATCAATAAAAAGGTTTTACAAAAACAAGAAAACAAAAATTAGGAGGTGATGCCAAGTTGGGAGAGAAGCCAAAATACACAGCAAAAGAAATTTTGATAATTGGAAGGGTGGGCGGGTAGATATTGTTAATTTTGTATTTTGTATAAAAACAGATAACTTAAATTAATTAATATAAATATCAAATTGAAAATAAATAATATAAATCAAAATAAAAAAGTTGTATCATTACAGAATGGAATCACATTGATTCACGAGCAAATCAATCACGGCAGTTCTTTTATGCTATCGATTACTGCTAATGCTGGATCGCGTGATGATTTTGATAGGAAGGACGGACTGGCTCATTTTGTGGAGCATATTTTATTCCGCAGGAATAAAAAGCAAACTTATACTCAACTTGCCAAGGAATTCGAGAAAACTGGAACAGTTTATAATGCTTTCACAGAACAAGAAGCAACTACATTTTACTTGAAAGGTTTAAATGAGAAGTTCTCGCAAGTTTTCAAGCTAATATCAAGGTTCTTTGTTTGTCCAGTTTTTGAAAAAAAGGATTTTGAGAAAGAAAAAACTATAATTCTCGAGGAAATCCGCTCTTACCAAGACGATCCTGAAGAATATATTTTAGATTTAGGGAATGAATCTCTATTTCCTAATCATCCGTTGGGAAGAATGATAACAGGAACGGAAAAGTCGCTGAAAAAGATAGAACTCGCAGATATTGAGAATTTCTTTATGCTTAATTATGCACCTTCAAATTTGATAATTTCTTTTGTTGGGAATATTGATTTTGATATTGTTCAGAAGGTTGCCGATGAAAATTTAGCTCAAATTGAGTCAAGAGAAAATGTTAAAACAATTACCCCACTTCCTAAGGGAGTTATAAACGAAAAGATTGTAAAGCGGAGTTTGGAGCAATCACACATATTGTCGCAAATTAGAGTTGATGATTTAGAAGAAACAGATTTTCCCAAACTTAAGTTGCTTTCGTATTATCTAAGCGAAAGTCCATCATCTGTGATTTACAATCAATTACGCGAGAAATATGGTTTAGTTTACAATGTTTTCACAAATGTAGAACAATTTGCCGAAACAAGTATATTGCAACTGTATTATGCGATGCAATTAGGTAACCTTGAGAAGAGCGAGAAGATTATTAACGACATTTTTAAGAAAATAATGGATAAAAATATCAATAAAGAATTGTTCAATCTATCCAAAAGTGCCTTGATTGCGCAACATATTTATAGGATGGAAAGCCCTTACGAAATTATGATTCATAACTTGAAAGAATGGATTTATGATGGGAAATATGCTTACAATAATTTTATTCCTAAAATAAAACAAGTAACTTTGGAGGATTTTTCCGAGTTTTCATCTGAACTTTTGAGCAAATGTAGTTGGTCGGTAGTTAAGCTATTGCAAAAGAAATAAGACGAAGAAATTGTCATAAACTTTTTTATTTTTTTTGTTTTTACTGTTCATTCGCCATAATGCCATAATAATATTACCCTTTCAGGGTAATTTGTTTGCCAGATTAATCCCGTAGGGATGGTAATATTATAACGAGCACGAATAAAAGCAAACTAATCCCGTAGGGATGATATGTTGTTTTTGTTTTTACTGTTCATTCGCCATAATAATATTACCCTTTCAGGGTAATTTGTTTGCCAGATTAATCCCGTAGGGATGGTAATATTATAAAAAACACAGATAAAACAAACAAACTAATCCCGTAGGGATGATATGATATTTTTGGTAAAATTCAATTTATATAAATTTTGTTGTTGTTTATTCGTTTAACTAA
>DYPF01000364.1 GCA_020720105.1 Chloroherpeton thalassium | reverse complement strand
AACTATACAATCTTGATGTCATAATTTCTGTAGGATATAGAGTAAAATCCCAAAGAGGCACAGAGTTCAGAATTTGGGCGACAAATATACTAAAAACATATCTTCTTAAAGGATTCGTTTTCCATAATAGGTTGGAAGTTTTAGAACAAAAAGTATCTAAATTGCAATATCAAAATAAACATTTTGATTTTTTATTAAAAACAACACTTCCACCTAGTGAAGGCATTTTTTACGATGGACAAGTTTACGATGCTTGGAAATTTGTGTCGGATTTAATTAAAACAGCAAACGAGAGTATTATTTTAATTGACAATTACGTTGATGATTCGGTTTTGACATTACTTACTAAAAGAACCGCTGGAGTTAAAGCATCTCTATACACAAACAATATATCAAAAGAACTCAGTTTGGATTGTGAAAAATACAATAAGCAGTATGAGCCTGTTGAATTAAAAACTTTCTCAAAATCACATGATCGATTTTTGATAATCGATTGTAAAACAGTGTATCACATTGGTGCTTCACTCAAAGATTTAGGTAAGAAATGGTTTGCATTTTCGAGAATTGAGTTAGATGCCCAATCTTTGATTGATAAACTACAATAAATTATCGAAGGAATACAATTCTTAAATAAAATGTCCTACTCCAACTAAGTAGGCTATTGGAAACTAACCCCCTGAATTTATAAGCAAGCACACAAAACTCAACTGCCCCAAAAGCAGCTAGTATTAAAGAAAATTTTGTACCTTTGCAAGCCGAAAAAATGCGACAACTATTATTCGCCTGCCCACGAAGGTGGGATAGCTTGGAACGACCAAGATTTAAATATTGATTGGAAAGTGCCAATGGAAGATATTGTGTTGTCGGAAAAAGATAAGAATAATATTGCTTTTAAAGAGTTTAAATCTGAGTTTTAAGAGATTTCTTCATTTAAAACCACATAAGGTACATCCGAGTTAAATGCTCCCCACATCCGAAAATATAACTACTGAATTCAAAGCTTCTTTTAACGAAGATGTGATTGAATCGATGGTGGCGTTTGCTAACGCTAAAGGAGGGTCTGTGTATATTGGTGTTACTGATTCGGGTAAGGTAAAGGGTGTTACTGTTGGAAAAGAAACGGTTCAAAATTGGATAAACGAAGTTAAGGTCAAAACGGCATCTCAATTAATACCCGATGTCGAATTGATAGAGATTGATTCCAAAACGGTTGTCAAATTTTATGTACCTGAATATCCAATCAAGCCTGTTTCAATACGAGGTAGATATTATAAGCGAATTGCCAATTCGAATCATTTGATGAGTGTTGATGAAATTGCAGACGAGCATTTAAAAACACTAAATATAAGTTGGGATTTCTACATTGACCCTAATCACAGTATAAATGATATTTCGGACGAAAAAGTTTTAAATTTAATTCAAAAAGTCAATCAACAATCTCTAAACGAATTTATGCTTACTAATGCTGATTTTCTGCGGAAATTGGAGATTGTCAGAGATGAGAAAATTACTTTTGGTGGTTATTTGATGTTTGCAAAAGATTATTGTTCGTTGAGCGATGTTCAGGTAGGACGCTTTAAAAGTGATATTACCATTATTGATTCTATTTCGTTGAATTCCGATTTGTTTCAGGAGGTCGAAGATATTATTGCTTTTATTAAAAAGCATTTGATGGTAGCTTATATTATTACCAGTGAACCTCAACGTACTGAGAGATTTGATTATCCACTTGATGCAATTCGCGAAATTGTGGTGAATATGATTGTACATCGCGATTATCGCGAAAGTTCGGCGAGTATAATCAAAATTTTCGATGATAGAATTGAATTTTACAATCCCGGAAAACTGTATGGTGGTATTACAATTGATGATTTGTTGACAGGAAATTACACATCAAAATCGCGGAACAAACTTATTGCCAAAA
>DYPF01000083.1 GCA_020720105.1 Chloroherpeton thalassium | reverse complement strand
AATACTGCCATTTTTTTACATCATTTCCTGTGCTGCCTGATTTTAGTAGTTTCATGATATTTTAATTTTGCGGATGAAACCTATTTAATGAATCATTTAGAAAACTCAAGTAAAGCCTGTTGATAAGCCAAATTTAGCAATTTTATTCAATGATATCCATATTGCAAGGAATTACTGTCATTTTTCATTATCGAATAAGGCTTTTATCTTTAATAATTGTTGTCAATTGATTAAATCAGTTTTGCTTCTTGAAACAGGTAGGATTTCGCCTGCGAAGAGTTTGACTTTTTTATCCTTTTTAAGGAATTCATAAATCTGTGAACGATTTACTAAGTAGCTTTGATGAATTCTTACAAAATCAAAATCAATTAGTTGACTTTCAAATACAGATAAATTGTTGCTTGCTAAGAGTTTTTTCTTCTCCCCATTTTCATAATAATGAATTTCAGTATAACTTCTCCCTGCCTGCAGATAGATGATTTGGTCCTTTGGAAGAAATGTTGTTTTGTTTTTTTCATTTACTTTAAGAAATTTATTCTGTTTGTGAAAAGGTTCCAAAATAAATTTTTTAAATTCATCTATTCCCTTTCTTTGATATTGAACTTTTTGTAATGCCTCACTTAATTCTTTTTCCAATATGGGTTTGAGAAGATAGTCAATCGCATGCGCTCGGAAGGCTTTTACAGCATATTCATTATATGCTGTGGTAAAAATGATTTGAAATTCATGCTCATGAAAATTATCTAATAATTCAAATGCATTCATATCTGTTAAATCAATATCCAAAAATATTAAATCAGGATTTTGTTGTCTAATTGCCTGAAGTGCTTCACTACCAGATGAACAAGGATTAATGAGATGAAGATAGGGATAATGTGTGTTTATCAGCTTTTCCAAATGATGCAAGTGATCTGAGTCATCCTCCACAATAAGGGTTTTAATTTTAGGGCCAATCATAAATGAGATATATTATTGTTTGAACAAAGATTTAGCTCTACCATAAGTCCCGGATTGAGGGGGGTGATAACCATTTTAGATTCCTTGCCAATATGTCTTAGCCTCTCTTCAATGATTTTCATTCCTATATTATTTCCACTTGATTTAAGGTTTGTTAACCCTTTTCCATTATCCGAAACATTAATTTTTAAACAGCCGGACTTATTATGTGTTATGTTTATGTTGATTTTACCTTTTCTTTTTTTTAGTAGTTTTATTCCATGCCTGATTGAGTTTTCAACCAGCGGCTGTATTAGAAAAGGAGGAATAAATATTTTTAAAGGGTCAATGTCATTGTCAATATAAATATTAAAGTCAAACGGTGTGCTGCCTGATTGCTCAATTTTAGCATATGATTTTACCATTTCGAGTTCATCGCTCAGGGTGATAGTTTCCTTTCTTAATGAACTGAGATTGTTTTGTAAAAACCGCACAAAATTATTTGAATATTCAACTGCTGCTGAAGTTTTTCCTTCTTGGCTAAGGAGAGTTATTTTTGCGGTGCAATTCACAAGGAAATGGTTGTCAATTTGAATGCCTAAGGCTTGACTTTTCAATCTTAACAACTCAGTTTGCTGGATTGCTCTACTCCTTTCCCTTTTGATGAAATAACGCAGTAAGAGGAATAGAAAAGATAAAAAGAACAATAAAGAAATTCCGATGAACCACCATGTGTAATAAAATGGAGGTTGGATAATAATCAGAAGCCTGTATTCTTGTGCATCCTGAAAGGTTTCACTTATAGTAGCTCTTACATGTAGGTCATATTTTCCAGGGGCTAAGTTGTCGAAATTAAGATTTGTTTCATCATCTAGATTCGTCCAGTTTTCTATTGAATTTTCTAATTTGTATTGAAATCGTAACGATTCTGGAAAGTCAAGCTCAACAGCTTCAAATTCAAAATGCAAATTATTATGACTAAATGGTAAGGTGACTGATAAATTTGTTGGTAGAAAGGCAAGTGAATCGGTGGCGTCAGTAGTAATTGCGTATCCTTTAAAAAGAGTTGTTATTGTTGACTTCACAGGCTCTGGTAGCAAAGAAGCATCAATTCTCACCACATTTTCGCTGGTTGGCAGCCATAGTATGCCTTTTTCGTCATTATAAAAAGAATTTTGTCCCGGTTCCCCTGCAAAATATCCAGCACTTTCTCTGTAAGCTAACATGCAATTAGGTTTTTTATGATGATACTTGCTAAGATTAACAACATATAATGTCGCAGTACCACCAATAAATAGCTTGTTATTGTTCGAAATAGTAAGTGTAAGTAAGTCTTCGTTGATAAAGGATGAAAACATTGGCAATAAGGTATCTTCTTTAATTTGCATTAGTCCAAGATTTGTTGCTGCCCATATAGTTCCTGTTGAATCAGTAACCATATCATTTACTCGGATATTTGATGATACCACTAATTTGCCAATGCCTGTTTTTGGGCTATATTCTGCCAGACCTCTACCCAATCCCAATAAATAATTCTGATTATTACCTTCAATGGAGAGGATAGTTGATTTTATTCCTAAGGAATTGACATCAAAAAGTATTCGTGTATTATAATTTGTGTCCAACTCTACAAGGTTAGACATGTTGCCGATTAAAATAGTTTTGGTATCTTCTGCTCTATATAGAGTTAATGATGCCTGATTCATGTTCTGGGTAATATCTATCGCTTTGAGTGTTTCTATGTTAAGTACTGTGACACCAGTTCCATGAGGAATAATGGCATCATTTTTATATCCTAGTGTGGCGCCGTTGTAATAGTTATATTGAACAGACTGATCAACAGGGTGTAATGGTCTGTATATTAGTTTTGTAGTTCCATTGTTCACCAGGTACAATCCATTGGAATAAGAAGCTAAAACGGTCCTACTATCATCCAAAGATAAAACGCTCCATACATTTTCAGGGTATCCATCTTCTGGTTTAAAATATTTGAATCCTCCTCCAAACTGTTTTATTAAGCCCTTTTCAGTGGAAAACCAATAGGAAGTATTGTATGACATTACATCGTTTAATTGATTAATATTGGCTGCCATGAGCCAAAGTTTTTTTTCTTTAAACTGCCAAACCCGACTTTCTCTATCAAATATTATGAAATCATTGGGTTGAGGATTGAAATATGTAAAGATTTCTTTCTGTCTTCGAAGATTACCCCAGGTTGATGTCTCAAATTTTTTTTCGATTAATGATTCGTTAGAAATAGTATAGAAAAAAAGTGAATCATAAAATGGCTCTTTTGTACCGTAGGAAGAAACGGTTAAAAATCCAAAGTTGTTTTTTTTACCACTTATTCCCATTACTGTATTTGGAAATTTTTGGATTATGGCGCCTTCTAGGGTTTGTATATTAATTTCATATAGAAAATTAGCATTTGAATAGTAAAATTGATCCTTGATTGGCAAAATATAGCTTATTAGTGGAAATTTATTTTTTTCAATACAGATACTGTCATGGTAAGTCCTGGTATTAATATTAAACAATCTATGGTGCACAGAATTGTCGTAAACTTTATTAGTGCTAATATTGTAAATGAACCTTGTATCGGTATCACCTATATACAATTTTGCAGTAGAAAACTTTGACTCAGGTTTTATAATATTTGTTATTTTATTATTGAGCATAATATCCAATCCATCTCTTGTAAGGAGCCAGATTGTATCATTAAAAAAACCAATATCATAGGTCAAATTTGAGCTTAGTCCATTTCTAATGGTGTAATTCGTAAATTTTTTCCCGTTATATCGCCCAATCCCCCCATAGGTGGCAACCCAAAGTGCTCCATCTTCTGCTAATCTTGCTTGCATTACCTGTACCTGAGGCAAGCCATCAGGTCGCGGGAGATAACGCTTTGAAGTGGATGATTGCGAAAATGCAATCTGGCTATAAAATAGAAACAGAAAAAAAATAAGTGTTTCATTATAAATCTTCTATCAACAAGAACCAACGCATTAGTTTAATACGACAATATTAATGAAAAAACCAGCGAAAAGGCATTATTTTTCAAGAAAAGTATAAACCAAATTGCACCATTAACTTACCATTTAAATATTTAAACAATCCAATGGGAAAGCTAAATGCCTTGTTTTCGATTATTGAATTTCAATGTTTTAAATTTGAGTATTGAAATTATGCAATGTAGCTCTGATGCAAACAATGAATTTATGTTGGTCTTTATTCTTTAATTTTATTTATAGTTAAACTGTATCAACTTGGTAATTTTATAAATATATGAATACTTAATTTAAGGAAAAAAATATTTATCAATATTGAGAAATATGAAAGAGTCACAGTTCCTTATTATTGAATCAAAAGGGATGGCAAAGAGATATAAATCTCTAATCAGATGTATTACGAATAGTAAAATCGACAGTGATTAACTGTTAAAAATATATTTGGAATAAAATGGAGACCAGAAACCAATCTTAAACGGGGCGGAAACCGAAAAGCCAAATGAGTACGTAAATCAAAAATTAAAAACATGAAAAAATTTGTTTTCCTTTTTATCGCTGTTTTCTTTAGTATCAGCATTTATTCGCAGACAAAAACGCAATTTGAGTATTGCGAAATAGTTGGAACAGCTAAATTTATGAGTACCAAAGTAACAATTGAAGTTAGCTTTGGTCAAAGGGTTAAGTCCTTTGCTGATAATCGTTTAAAAGATCCAGAAACAGGGAAGCCCATTGTATTTAATTCTATGATAGATGCTATGAATTACATGGGAAAACAAGGATGGGAATTTGCTCAGGCATTTGTTGTTACAGAATCGAATGTCAATGTTTACCATTATTTATTAAAAAAGCCAATTGATGATGAGAATCCTACAGATCAGAAACAAGTTCAAGAATAAAGTAATTTTCATTTATAGAATTTTTTATCGTTAAGGGAAAAATAGGAGGTCAAAGTGAAAAATTTAATAATTTTATTTTGCTTGATGTTATTAATATCAGCTTGTATTAAAAATGTGACAGAAACTCCCGCTCCACTACCAGTGGAACCACCTAATCCTGATAAAGCTGTTGTAAAAATAATGTTTTCTGAAATTCCAGAAAATATTATTCATTTCCAAAGTGCAAATTGTTGCTTCTACACTGGCAATTATTACACTGTTTTATCATTGGATGCAGATATAACTTTCCCGGTTTATATATGGCAGCTTGATACTGCTTTCGTGAGACAGTGGAAAGACAGGGAAATTAGTCTTTACCATAGAGGTAAAATGGTTACACCTACTCAGGGAACCTTTAATTTAATAACAACTGATACTTTCGCGCTAAAAGTTCTCCCTGATACTAACTATTTCTATGTAGAGATAGATTTAGATCTGGCTGATTAAAATCAATTTTCATTAAAACCGCTTATGCTTTAATAGCTAAGCGGTTTTTTCTTTTTTTGACTTGATTTGATATTTTGATTTTGGCTATCAAGACTGATTATTGAGTCGTTTTATTACTCTTTCTGAGCCCATAGCTTGCATAATTAAACAGAGATTTGGTGTCTTAAGCCTGCCGGTAAGAAGAAAACGTAAGAGCTTGGCCAGTGTTCCTACCTGGCCTTTATATTTTTCTGGAGAAGCTTTATAGTCTTGGTTATTAGCGGCAAAGCCATATTTTTCACTAATCCAGGTCTCTGGAGCTTATTAATACAATAAGAGAGTATTTGTGATTATATTATTGCCCAAAACATCCAATCCATCTCTTTTAATTAGCCAGATTGTATCATTAAAAAAACCAATATCATAGGTCAAATTTGAGCTTAGTCCATTTCTAATGGTGTAATTCGTAAATTTTTTCCCGTTATATCGCCCAATCCCCCCATAGGTGGCAACCCAAAGTGCTCCATCTTCTGCTAATCTTGCTTGCATTACCTGTACCTGAGGCAAGCCATCAGGTCGCGGGAGATAACGCTTTGAAGTGGATGATTGCGAAAATGCAATCTGGCTATAAAATAGAAACAGAAAAAAAATAAGTGTTTCATTATAAATCTTCTATCAACAAGAACCAACGCATTAGTTTAATACGACAATATTAATGAAAAAACCAGCGAAAAGGCATTATTTTTCAAGAAAAGTATAAACCAAATTGCACCATTAACTTACCATTTAAATATTTAAACAATCCAATGGGAAAGCTAAATGCCTTGTTTTCGATTATTGAATTTCAATGTTTTAAATTTGAGTATTGAAATTATGCAATGTAGCTCTGATGCAAACAATGAATTTATGTTGGTCTTTATTCTTTAATTTTATTTATAGTTAAACTGTATCAACTTGGTAATTTTATAAATATATGAATACTTAATTTAAGGAAAAAAATATTTATCAATATTGAGAAATATGAAAGAGTCACAGTTCCTTATTATTGAATCAAAAGGGATGGCAAAGAGATATAAATCTCTAATCAGATGTATTACGAATAGTAAAATCGACAGTGATTAACTGTTAAAAATATATTTGGAATAAAATGGAGACCAGAAACCAATCTTAAACGGGGCGGAAACCGAAAAGCCTTATGAGTAGGTAATTTAAATTGAAGGAAACAATGATAAGAACAATTCTTGCATTTTTATTTTACATGCTTGTGGTTTGGAATTGTGCGCAAAACGCTGGGGATTTGGATATTAGTTTCTCCAATGATGGAATAACAACTGTTAATATAGCAGCAGGAACTGATGCTTCCTATGCTTGTATATTGCAAACAGATGGTAAGATTATTGCGACAGGTAAATCAATAACTGGTCAAAATAGTGATTTTTCGTTAGTGCGAATATTGCAAAATGGGCAACTAGATCCGGAGTTTGGCAATGGAGGAAAAGTGCTATCTAATTTTGGATCTAATCATGAGTATTCAAAAGCGATAATTATGCAATCAGATGGGAAAATTGTAATTGGAGGCTATAGAGGAAATTCTTGGAATTATGATTTTGCATTAATAAGATATTTGCAAAATGGCACAGTAGATGTTGATTTTGGAATTAACGGGTTGGTTACAACTGATATAATTGAGGATGATTACTTATATGATATTGAGATTTTACCAGATGGCAAGTTTTTGGCTGTGGGCTTTACGGAAAATATCTCAGGCCAAATTGATGTAGCAATTGTAAAATATAATAATGATGGAAGCATTGATACTTCCTTTGGTATTAATGGATTAGTTATAACCGCTATTGGAACCTCTTCAGATTATGGATATACACTGTCACTTCAATCTGATGGCAAATTTATTGTCTCTGGTTATTATAAAGTTACGAGTACTAATCACAATGTTTTTGTTGCAAGATACAATTCAGATGGATCATTAGATTTGAGCTTTGGAACAACAGGAATTGTGACATTTGAAGTAAGTACATTGAAAAATGAGATTTACGCATCAGAAATTCAGGCAGATGGTAAAATAGTCCTGTCTGGATTTACAAAAGTTGGAAATTATTTTGATGTTTTAGTCATGCGAATAGGATCCTCAGGTATATTGGATAGTAGTTTTGGTAGTGGCGGAATTATAATAAAATCAATAGGAAGCTATGACGATTTTGGAAGATCTCTTATTGTTCAGCCAAATAATAAAATAGTTATTTCCGGATTAAGCATTACGAACAATAGTATGAATTATGGTGATTTTTTTTTATGCAGGATAAATTCTGATGGTACAGATGATTTGGATTTTGGCTTAAATGGACTCGTTGTTACATCAATTGGAAATGGAAATGATGATGTAACTAGTTCACTATTGCAAGTTGATTCAATGATTGTTCTTTCTGGGTATAGTTCTAGCCAAGGTTATGATGAATTTGCTATTGCAAGATATTTTGGAGAATGCCAGTTTCCCAATCAGACATCATCTATTAATGGACAAATAGAGCCTTGCGAAGGAACTAACCAAGATTATTCCGTAATAAATTCTATCGGCGTCAATTATAATTGGAGCATTCCGTCTGATTGGATTATCAATAATGGGCAAGGATCCAACTCTATTAATGTCACAGTTGGTCCATCTGATGGTAATATCTCAGTGACTCCATTCAATTCTTGTGGTAATGGTCCTACATCATCAATCGCAACGTTTGTTAATACTATACCTTCTCAACCAAGTACAATAGAGGGTTCTAGCAGCCCTTGTCAAGGGTCTACTCAGTTATATTCTGTGGAGCTAGCTTCTGAAGTGACTTACTCTTGGTCAGTCCCAGCGGGCTGGATTATTAATAATGGGCAAGGCTCCAATTCAATTGAAGTAACCGTTGGTTCAAATTCTGGTAACATTTCTGTAACACCAGCCAATAGCTGTGGTTATGGTTCTTCAAGTACTCTTTCGGTGATAGTAAATTCAATTCCTACTCAGCCAACACCAATTATTGGTAATATTAATCCTTGCCAAGGTTCTTCACAAGGTTATTCAATTACAAATGTTCCTGGTGTAACTTATAATTGGTTTGTCCCAGATGGTTGGACTATCAATAACGGACAAGGTACCAGTTCTATTTCGACGACTGTTGGGTTTGATTCTGGAAATATTTTTGTCATACCAAGCAATGGTTGTGGTGATGGTATTGAAAGATTTCTTTCTGTAACAGTTAACACTATCCCTGCAAAAGCTGATATGCCAATGGGGCCTACTGTGGTAGATTTGTATTACACAAATATTAGTGAATACAACACAATGGTTATTGCAAACGCAGACTACTATATATGGACATTGGAGCCGTCTAATATGGGATCAATAAATGGTATTGGTACAAATATTACAGTTAGTTGGAGTGGATTTATAGGGCAGTCATATCTAAGTGTGAGAGCCGTGAATTATTGCGGAGAAGGATTGTCATCCGACACATTAGATGTACTTATTGATAACACCATTGGAATAGGCAAAACTCAAAAGAATAGCATTGTAATTTATCCAAATCCCAATCGGGGTGTTTTTTACATCCAATCATCTGAAAAAATTTCAAGGATTGTTTTCTTTGATCAGCTTGGAAAACAAATAGCAGAAATTCAGAAGCCTGATGAAAATTTTATGTATGACTATAGTTATTTACTTCATGGGGTGTATTATGTGCATATAATAGGGGACATAAATGTAGTTTGTAAGTTGATAATTTCTTACCCTTAAAAAAATGGGTAAATATCAATTGTCTTGTAAACAGGTTAAATAGCCCGAAAAGGCTTTATGATATTTAAGCCTCATAATTTGTAACCATTTAGATTTAGGAGTTCTATCTATCATAAAAGTGATTTTTCTTGACTCTGAAATAGCATTTTAATTAAGTTTATTGTGCAGAACAATTAAGTTGATTATTCTATTGATAAACAAATGGTTGCCTGTAAAATCAAAAAAAGAGGGTAATGAGATATAAAAAAGTAGGAAATATCCTAAATAGTTCAATAGAAATCTTAAGATTTTAAATGCTTGATTAATAAACAAAAGATGAATCATGAAAGATCTTCAAAAAATTAAAATTATTGCAAGACCACCAGCAATTAGAGCCGTCAGTGGAGAAAATGAAGCAATTCGTTTGTATCTTGAGTACTATGATAAAAAAGACTATAGTCGTCTTATTGAGATTTGCGGGATTTCCATCAAAGAAATTGTCAAAAACTTACCGATGCCAATTATTACGGACAGAAGTATATATAGTCTGTTTTTTGGTGCTTTAGGATATGAATACACTGGTGATTACTTAAAGCAAAAAGCGTGCTTGAAGATATTATTTAGTTTGTCTGATAGTGTTAATTTGCTTAATGACAGAGGTATTGATGTGTTAAATCGTGGAATAGCTAAATACCTTCAGATTGCGGAAATTGATGGGGTTGAAGAACTTAACAACATTGATGTTAGAACGGTGAAATTTAAAAGCCCAGGCTGTTTCATTGCAACAGCAGTTTACGGTTCTCCCTATGCCGAAGAGGTTATCCTACTTAAAGAGTTTAGGGATAACTGTTTATTAAAATTTAAATTAGGGAGGATGTTCGTGGCATTCTATTATTGGATTTCACCTCCAATAGCCAATCAGATCGCGAAAAATAATTCACTAAAAGAAATTACAAAATCTACGTTAGTAGTACCATTAATAAAAGTTGCAAACATTTTAAATAGAAAGAGAAATTAGTTATGTCCACAATTAAATCAGGCGATCGTTGTGCCGATTGCTCACACTGCAAAGTTTGGTCAAGTGACCATAAAAAGGCAAGTTGTACACTTTATACAAATGACCAGGGTTTTCATCCTGACAGGCCTGTGCCAAGTAAGTGCGTGAACAAAGTAACACGCAAGTATTAATTTTTAATTAATATAAAATGAGCACATTCAAGGTAAATTAATATAATTATAATAAATATATTTTCAAACTTAACTTTTAAAATTATGAGCGATTATAGTAGTTGCCCCAATTGTGGCCGTAAAGCTGAGAAATCTTCTTCGTCGAATTATTTTCCAGTACATACCTGCCGTAAATGCGGAAAGAAATATTGCAGCGATTGTGGAGATGGCAATGGTACGGTTTGTCCAAAATGTGGTTCAAAGGAATACTCTGATTATGATAAGGTCTATTCAGGATAATTAGGCATGGGCTTTATTTATAATGAACATTTTGGATGTTCTTGTGTCGGACGCATTGACAATTCAGGTAATGTTTATACTGGCACATTTGGTGGCACATTTAAAGTAAGTGTTGATTCAAATGGGGTTGTATACGCACTAGGTTTATTGAGTAGAGGAAGAGTCCTTGGCCGAATAAATTCATTTGGGCAAGTTTATTCTGGTTCTTATGGGGGTAATTATATAGGGAAGGTTGATTCATCTGGAAATATTTTTGACAATAGTGGATTATTTGGTGGATCACTTATTGGGAAGGCTGAAAATCCGATGCGGTTACATGGCGGCGCGGCATTTTTATTATTGTTGAGATAATTATTTATATTTCTTTTGAAATCTCTTAGTGGCGTCAACCACCAGCTCGTCGAACTTTCCATGGATTAGGCCATAATAGAACCCTTGACCCAAAAGAAAATACTGCCATTTTTTTACATCATTGCCTGTGCTGCCTGATTTTAGTAGTTTCATAATACTTTGATTTTAGGGGTTATAAT
>DYPF01000082.1:9289-11088 GCA_020720105.1 Chloroherpeton thalassium | reverse complement strand
TTATATAAAATTACATCTATTTTTCAATCTTGTCAAATATATATTCGCGTATCTTGGACACTGGAATTCTATCTTGCAACATTGAATCGCGTTCGCGAATAGTTACAGTATGATCTTGCAATGTCTGTCCATCAACAGTAATGCAGAATGGAGTACCAATTTCATCTTGGCGGCGATAACGACGACCAATAGCACCTGAAGTGTCATATTGAGTTGGGAAAAACTTCTGCATATCTTTGTAAATTTGATGAGCATACTCGGGCATTCCATCTTTATTAACCAATGGGAAAACAGCCAAAGTTACAGGTGACAATTTTGGATGGAAACGCATTACAACTCTGGTATCTTCTTTGCCGTCTTCAACAATTTTTTCTTCATTATAAGAATTAATTAAAAATGCCATAAATCCACGAGAAGCACCACCAGATGTTTCAATTACATAAGGCACATATCTATCTTGGTTGACAGTATCAACATATTCCATTTTCTTGCCCGAATGCGACTGGTGGCTATTTAAATCAAAGTCTGTGCGACTATGAATGCCCTCAATCTCGCCAAATCCAAATGGAAATTCAAACTCAATATCAACGGCATAATTTGCATAATGTGCAAGCTTTTCGTGTAGTTTCCATTTCATCTTCTTTTCGTCCATACCTAAATTTACATACCAATTCCAGCGTTGTTCTTTCCAATATTCAAACCATTCTTTTTCGGTTCCGGGCTTGATAAAATATTGCATTTCCATTTGTTCAAATTCACGAGTACGGAATAAGAAATTCTTAGTATTAATTTCATTACGGAAGGCTTTCCCAATCTGAGCGATACCAAATGGAGGCTTTACTCTTGCAGAATCCATCACATTTTTAAAATTAACGAAAATTCCTTGAGCAGATTCGGGACGAAGGAAAACAGTTCCCGATTCGTCTTCCACTGGTCCAACAAAGGTTTTGAACATTAAATTGAAATTGCGGACTTCTGTCCAGTCAGTTGTACCCGAAACTGGGTCGGGAATTTGATGATCAACGATGATTTGGTAATAATCTTCGTTCTTTTCCACCTTAGATAATTTCTCTTCGATTTGATTGGCAATATCTGTTTTATTTTTATTTCTGAGTTTAAATATAAATTCTTCAATCAAATTATCTGCCCGATGGCGAGCTTTACTTGTTTTATTATCAATCATTGGATCGGAGAATTGAGCTACGTGCCCCGAAGCAACCCAAGTTTTTGGATGCATAATAATTGAAGCATCAACTCCCACGATATTATCGCGATAAGTCATTTCTCGCCACCAAGCTTGTTTATAATTATTGAGTAATTCCACACCAAGAGGACCGTAATCCCAAAATCCATTTAAACCACCATAAATTTCTGAAGATTGAAAGACAAAGCCACGTCTTTTAGCTAACGAGATGATTGTATCTAATTTTACCATAAGATTAATATTAATATATTTTACAAAAAGAATAAACTCAAAATTAAGCAAATTCAAGTAAAGAATGAATAAATTTGAAATCAGAAAAGAAAAAATTAAGTACAATAGAAATCTCTCAATAATACTTGATTCAATTAAGTCGGCTGTCTCGCAAGTCGAATTTGCTGACATCCTTGTTTTAACAACAAGAAAAAAACAAGTAAAGATTTATACCACCGAGTATTAGCAAATATTCACAATAGTTTGATTTGCAGAACGTGGCTTTTTTTGTTTTAATTATTAATTTGTTAATTTATCAGAATATGCAGATAATTATTTCGACTTTAAGTATTCGTTACAAGATTTACTACAAAAAGAGATTGAT
>DYPF01000082.1:0-9189 GCA_020720105.1 Chloroherpeton thalassium | reverse complement strand
TTATGCTAAAAAGACAAGTGGGTCTGTGTTCAACATTGGATTGCTTGTTTTTATTGTCATGCGATATTATGAGGTTGTCTCATAATTTGTCAAATTAAGTGTAAGGTAAATATCAAGGCAGTGCAAGCTATGCCCCTACACCACCACCTTCCGTAATTCCCAATACCCAACTCCCAACACCCAAGATAATTCTTTATCTTTTTTTGAATATTTTTACTGATGACTCGTAAGCAATTATTAGTGCCATTACCAATAAAAATATGGAGACACCCAATAAAATCCAATTTGATTTAGGTAAATACATCCAAAATGTTTGGTATATTAAGGCTGTAATAGTGATTACTAACATAATATAACCAGGAATTAATGTGTACCAAGTTTTTGCTTTCACTCCAAATAAATATGACGATACAACAAATAATGCCAAAGTTGCAATTAATTGATTAGATGTTCCAAAAATTGGCCATAATGCTTTATATCCACTTCCTAATGTGAGTAAATATGCTACAACAATACCAATTCCCGTTGCGAAATATCTATTTAGAAATATTCCTTTTAGCTTACTTCCTATTGTTTCTTCTACGATGTATCTATTTAAACGGGCACTGGTATCGAGTGTGGTTAATATGAATGCATTCAACATTAATATGCCAAATTGCATTCCAAAAATATAAGGAATGCCTATTGATTCAAGAGTTTTGCCCAATGCAGCACCAAATACAATATTTGCACTTGATTTGAACATATTTTGGAAAGTAAATTCACTTGTTGATAAATTTTGAGGATCCCAAATAAGAACACTCGAAATCATCAGCAATACCAATAATGCGAGAATTGCTTCAGTAAGCATTCCACCAAATGCAATTGGTTTGGCATCTTGCTCTTTGTCGATTTGTTTGGAGGAAGTTCCACTGGAAACAAGCGAATGAAATCCAGAAATTGCACCACAAGCAATTGTAATGAATAGCATTGGAAATATTGGTCCAATTGGAGAATTAGATTGAACAAACATCGGTCCATTAATAGGTGTTGCCGAGAAGAATATTCCCACAAAAGCAACAAGCAAGCCAATAATCAAAATATACATTGAAATATAATCACGTGGTTGGAGCAAAATCCAAACGGGAAAAATTGCAGCTACAAATGAATAAATTAATGTGATAATTAGCCAAGTTTGATAGCTTAGCACAATTTGATAAAATTGACCAAGGTAAATAAATATTGCAGTAATAATCAAACTAATTATAGTTGCTATTACAAGATTAAATCCTTTGCGATACACAAAATATCCAAAAGACATTGCCAAAAATACTAAACCTACTGTTGGCAAAACTATTGATGGTTGCTCAACAAATGTTTTTGCTGTCAAATCAGCAAATACAGATTGAACCAAGATTAATGTAAACCACACAAATATTCCAAATATCGTTCGGGCTTTTAGGGAAATTGATTTTTCGGCAATCTCAACTATTGATTTACCTTCACTTCTAATAGAAACAACAAGTGAAGTGTAATCGTGAACAGCACCCATAAACACACTGCCAATCAGTATCCAAAGCATTGCAGGCATCCATCCAAAATATGCATAAGCAATAATTGGTCCTACAATTGGACCTGCCCCTGCTATCGAGGAAAAATGATGACCAAAAAGAATTGTGGGTTTCGTTGGCACAAAGTCAACACCATCTTCTTTGCTGTGAGATGGGGTAATATTTTGGTTAGAAATATTTAGAACCTTCTTTTTGATTATATTGCCATACCAAATATAAGCAAAAACAAACCAAACAACTCCGAAGAGCAATAAAAGAATTGTATCCATAGCATTCCTAGATTTATTAGAATCTACAATTATAAATTAAACAAAATTTATTTAAGCAAAATATATTTAAACAAAATTACAAATTTTTACATTTCATTGTTCATTTTAATTCCAAAACATATAAATTAATTAACTTTGTATTTTGTATTTTATCGATATTAACAATTTGATTACAAAAGCAAAACATATAATTTTTTTATTAGCTTTGATATTATTCTCATTGTCGTGTGAGGAAAATTCAATCATTACTGAAAGTGGTCCTTCAAGCATTGATTATCTAAGTAAAAATGAAACCTTCATAGGTGATACAATCACAATTTATGGTGTGAATTTTGGCAATCCTTCCATCAATACATTTGTTGTATTTGACGATACTACTATTGTACCATCATCTCAATGTTTATTATGGACAATTTCCAAAATTACTTTAATTATTCCAAATACATTGAACGACTCACTTTACGTTATCACAGAAACCGATACAACAAAACCAATTCAAATTGTAATCAATAAAATCGCTCCATTTGAAACAGTGAAAATTGATGGTGGAGAATTTTTAATGGGGAGCAAAGATGGATTTAAGGACGAACAACCCGAGCACTATGTTATAATTACTCATTCATTAATTGTAGGTAAATACGAAGTTTCACAATTGCTATACAAACAAGTGATGGGTGTAAATCCAAGCACAATTAAAGGTGATAATTTACCTGTTGATAGTGTGGAATGGTCGGCTGCATTAGAATTCTGCAATAGACTATCGGAAATACAAGGATTGACCGCTTGCTATAAATTCACTGGCAATAATGCAACTTGGGATATAACAGCAAATGGTTGGCGATTGCCCACCGAAGCAGAATGGGAATACCTTTGCCGTGCTGGTTCAACTACTGATTATTCGGGTTCTTATGCAATAGAAAATTTGGGCTGGTATAATATGAATTCAGGGTTGCAATTACATCCCTTTGGGCAAAAGCAAGGAAATGCCTTTGCTTTATTTGATATGCACGGAAATGTTTGGGAATGGTGTTGGGATTGGTACGGAAGCGAATATTATACAAGTTCTGATAAAATAAATCCCCAAGGATCTGCTGCGGGCGAGCGTAGAGTTGCTCGTGGAGGTTCTTTTATTGATGGGAATTCATATTTGCGAAGTTCAAATAGATCATATTTAGAAGAAAATTTACCTTATACAGGTTTTAGAATTTGCAGAGAAGACAAATAAAATGAATTCAAAACGATATGAAACAGGCAATAATGCCTCGATAATCACATACAATGGCAAAACACCAATTTTGGATAATTCAGTTTTTACAACAGAAGGAGTAAAAATTATTGGTGATGTTGTTATTGGAAAAGACTCTTCGGTATGGTATAATGTGGTAATTCGTGGTGATGTAAATTATATTCGCATTGGCGAACGGACAAATATTCAGGACTTGAGTATGTTGCACGTTACTCACGATTATTTTCCACTGAATATTGGCAATGAAGTTACAATCGGGCATAGTGTTTCGATACACGGAGCAACAATCAAAGACAGAGTATTAATTGGGATTGGAGCAATAATTTTAGATAATTCAATAATCAATTCCAATACTTTAATCGCTGCTGGGGCTTTGGTCAAAGAAGGTTTTGAAGTACCCGAAGGAGTACTTTTTGCTGGAATTCCCGGTAAAATCATTCGTGATTTAAGGCAAGATGAAATTGAAAGAATAGCTGAGAGTGCCCAAAATTATATAAATTACGTAAATAAATATAGAACAGAATTATTAAATAATAGATGAGAAGAAAATGTTAAAAAGTATGACTGGATTTGCCAGAGTGGATTATCAAAAGGATAATATCACCACAACAGCAGAAATCAAATGTCTAAATGGCAAACAATTAGATATAAATGTCCGATTACCGCGAGAATTACAAATATTTGAAATGTTAGTTCGCGAAGCAGTAAAGTCCAAAATTTCACGAGGCTCTGTTACGATAAATATTAATATCGAAAAATATGCCGATAAAGCTGAATTCAATATTGATATGGAAAAAGCCAAATCAATTTATGAAAAGTTGAATAAGTTACGAGCTGATTTAAAGATAAAGGAAGTAGTAAAATTAGAACAAATTTTAGTTTTTTCTGAACTGCTAAAGATTGAATCTACAGTATTCGACGAGAAAATGTATGCCAATATTATAAGACAACTTTTGAATAAGGGTTTATTGACGCTTGACCAAATGAGAGTGAACGAAGGCAAAAATATTGAAAAAGATGTTTTGATGAGAGTTAAAAAAATCCAACAAGTTGTTGATAAAATCAGAGCAAAAGGATTAGATAGAATTCCAACTGAACGCGAAAAGTATCGTCAAAAGATTGCTCAATTATTCGAAGGTGATGAAATTGACGAGCAAAGAATCTATATGGAAATGGTTATTTTATCTGATAAATTAGACATTTCCGAAGAATGCGTACGATTGGATTCGCATATCAAATACTTTTTTGCTTCACTCAAAGAGAAGGACTCTGTTGGAAGAAAAATTAATTTCTTGATGCAAGAAATGAATCGCGAGATAAACACAATTGGTTCTAAGGTTAATGATGCAGAAATCTCTCAATTAGTTGTAGTCGTAAAAGAAGAAATCGAAAGAATCCGCGAACAAATCCAAAATGTAGAATAGAGAAAATTATCCAAAATCGCAATTAATTAATAGAAAGGAGTTCTAAAAATTGTCATTCTGAGTCCCGATAAGTCGGGACGAAGAATCCATAATCTTTTAAAATCGACAAGATAGATTCTTCACTTCGTTCAGAATGACAGTCTAAATTGAATTATTAGAACCACTCTAATATTAATGATTTTAATCATTTAGGTACGAAAATTTAGAGAAGAGACACACTTCGAAGGTTTGAAACTTTTTTTGCAGATTTGCTACTAACCTATAGATTCCCTATTTCACTGGAATGACAGCAAAAAATTCAAATAAGATTATAAAGTATTGATATTTCTTTTGTATTTTTGAATAATAATTAATTTTATTTTTCAAAATTTAAAAGAAAGAAAAATTAAAATGCTCAAAAAAATTATTCAAAACGATAAACCCAAAATCAAGATTGAGAAAGATAATATTGATAAGCTATTAATGTTAATAACATTGATTGCTGTTGGCTTGATTATTTATCTTCCCATCAGCAATTATTCGCAATTACCCACTGAAATTCCAAATCATTTTGGACTTGATGGCAAACCCGATGACTATTCAGATAAAAACATAATATTTCTATTGCCAATAATGACCATCTTCATTACTTTACTTTTGCAAATTATCTCCAAATTTCCACATACTTTCAATTTCCCAATAATTATTACTGAAGAAAATGCACCAAAGCAATATAAAATTGCAATTAGAATGATACTCTGGCTGAATGCGTCAATTTCATTTGTATTTCTTTATATTACTTATATTACAATTCAAGTGGCACTTGGAAAGCAACAACAAATGTCGCCATATTTCGTACCAATATTTTTGGGAATTGTGTTCATTCCAATTGGTATTTCCATTTATAATATGTATAAAAACAAATAAATAAGAATAAAAATGGAAATAGAGCAAATCAAGAATTAACTCAATTTTCTAATTTTTGCATACTGAATTCCCAAAGAGTACCTTATTTTTATCGTATTTTGTTTAATTTACTTTTAATTAATAATTTTATCATAATTTTGTATTTGTATAAAATGGAAAATTATGGGATTCTTCAGTAATATAAAAGACAAAATTGCTGCTTTTACCGAGAAGGCAGTCGAATCAATTAGCTTCAAAAAGATTTCTGATGGTTTAGAGAAAACGCGGAAAAGTTTTGTTTCAAGTTTGCAATTACTTTTAGGTGCAGGAAGAAAAATTGACGATACTCTTTTAGATGAGATTGAAGCAATTTTACTTACAGCCGATATTGGCGTTACCACAACTAATAAGATTATTACAAGTTTAAAGCAAAGAGTAAAGCAAGAAAAATTTGAAAATAGTGATGAGCTTTTTGAAATTCTGAAAGAAGAAATTCTCAAATTATTAATTGAAGAAAATCCTGATAATGAAAATATCTATGATTTACAAGTAGAAAGTAAGCCACACGTAATTCTAATTGTTGGAGTAAATGGAGTTGGCAAGACAACTTCCATCGGTAAATTGTCCTATAACTACAAAAATGCCAACAAATCAGTTGTTATCGGAGCTGCCGATACTTTCCGTGCTGCAGCTAACGAGCAATTAGAAATATGGGCAGAGCGTGCAGGAGTTGAGATAATTATGCAACCCCAAGGAGCAGACCCAGCTGCTGTAGCATTTGATACTGTGAAGTCAGCACAAGCAAAAGGCAAGGACATTGTAATTATTGATACAGCTGGTCGGTTGCACACGAAAGGGAATTTAATGCAAGAGTTGGAGAAAATCACTCGCGTTATTACCAAATTGAAACCAAGCGGTCCAGACGAAGTATTCTTAGTACTCGATGCAACAACTGGTCAGAATGCAATAATACAAGCACAAGAATTCAAGAAAGTAGCAAAATTAACGGGAATAATTTTAACTAAATTAGATGGTACTGCCAAAGGTGGAGTAGTTATTCCAATAGTTGATGAATTGCGTATTCCAGTTAAATTCATAGGTGTTGGCGAAAAAATTGACGATTTACAAGTATTCAATTCTGTGGAATTTGTGGAAGCTCTTTTTGCTAAATAATCAATATGCTTAATGAAAACTCAATTTATTTCAGTTTCATCAAATCTCCAATTTGCAATAGATCAGACCATTAAAATTTTAAAAAACAATGGAATTTTCGTATTCCCAACAGATACTGTATATGGTATTGGATGTTTGCATAGTTCTAAAGTTGCAGTTGAAAAAATTTATAAGATAAAAGGAAGAGACTTTAATAAGCCACTTGGTGTGTATTTTTCCGATATTGATATGGCATCAAAATATATTTCTGGAAATGTTAGTTTATTCAAGAAATTAGCCGATACTTACCTTCCTGGTGAATTAACTATAATTGCTCCCAAAAATGAATTGATTGCAAATTATGTAGTTAGCAATTTTGATACAATTGGTATTAGAATACCACGAAATACATTTTTACTTGAGCTTATCAATCAATTAGGTCAGCCAATAGTTGGAACATCTGCAAATTTATCCAACCTTCCTTCTGCAAAAACTGCTAAAGAAGCATACACAATTTTCGAAAATCAAATTGAATTAATTATTGAAGATGATGCAAGTATCCAAGGAACCGAATCAACCATTGTAAGCATTACAAACGGAAAAGTAGAACTTATTCGTCAAGGAATATTGAACATAAATAATGAACTTCTATGAAATATCAAATTTTAACTCTTTTATCAATAATTTTACTGATAACAAGTTGTAAAACAGTAGAAAGCCCAAATTGCATCAAGAACAATTCTAAGGAAATGGTAATTAGTTGGGGCGAAGTCCAAAAAAGTAATTTGCGAACTTATTACACCGTAAATACTAATTTAGAAATATACTTATATGTTCAACGTGATAATGGGAATCCTCCAACTGTAGCAAAAATTGGCAAAATGACATCAGAAAATTATTGCAAATTATTTATTGAACTGAAAAAAATAATTATACAAGTTCAAGCATTAAATTCTCCTGGTGATGTTTCCAATTTTATCGAGATAAATGATCCTAAGAATAATATGAGTTTCAAAGCATTATGGAATCCCGAATTTACAAATAAAGGCAATAAAGAGTTTAAGGAATTGTTCTCCAAATATCAAGAAGCAATTCCTGTTAAGAAAAAATGATGAATTTCTTTGAATATTCAAGAATATTCCTTAATTTACAAAGTTATACAAAGTCAAAATAAAAAAGTTTATGGAAATTTTGATAGTTGATGATAATCAGCAGTTTTGCTCTACGATGGAAGATATAATAAAATCATTTTCCTACAAAACAAGAGTTTTCAATCGTACTGAAGATGGAATAAATTATATTAAGAATAATGGCAATGAAATTGGATTAGCATTATTTGATGTTGAATTTGCTAATGACGACCCAATGACGGGTCTTGATTTGTTGGAATTTGTTCGTAATAATAATCCTGCTATACCAGTTGTGATGATTACAGGTAAGGGAACAATCTCTACTGCTGTTCGTGCAACTAAATTGGGTGCAACTAATTTTATTGAAAAATCTTCATTAAATATCGAACGAATTAAGGAAGTTTTAGAAACTTCAATTATGCTCGATTATACTGGTGATGATGAAGATATTCGTAATTTCCTTATTGGAAATGGAATTGTTGCAAAGAGCAGAGTTATGCTTGATATGGGCAGGAATATCATTCGCTATGGTAGAACTGACTTAAATTTATTAATTACTGGCGATACAGGAACAGGCAAAAAGCTTGTTTCGCGTGCTGCACATAATGCAAGTCGCCGTTCTCGACATCCTTTAATCACTGTGGACATCCCAAATATCCCACGAGATTTATTCCAAAGTGAATTATTTGGACATATCAAAGGTGCATATTCTGGTGCGACCGAAACCAAAAAAGGGCTTTTTCACGAAGCTGCACACGGCACTTTGTTTTTAGATGAAATTGGAGATTTATCTTTAGAATTGCAATCAAATTTATTTATACCAATTGATGAAAAAATTATCCGTAAGGTTGGCTCGGTAGAAAGTGAAGCGATAGACATCCGCTTTATTTCGGCAACTGACCGAGATTTAGTTAAATTTATGGATGATGGAAAATTCCGTGAGCAACTCTATCATCGCCTAAGAGAATGCGAAATTAATATCCCTCCTTTGCGTGAACGTAAAGAAGATATTCCCGATATTGTGAATTATTATGCTCAGATTCATAACCAAGAGTATGGTGCAAGCAAATACTTTACACAGTCAGCTTTGGAGTATTTAACTGAACAAGATTGGAAAGGAAATGTTCGCGAATTGGCATCTGTGGTTAAGGTAGCATTGCAAACTATCCCCGATGATGATATAAAAATTGGTGGATTGGATAAGATTGTAAATTCCAATTATAAAGTGCAAAGCAACCCAAATATGAGAAATGCTCCAAATAAAACCCTAAAAGAAGACTTAGCCGAAGTTGATAAAATGAAAATTGAAGAAGTGCTAAAGCAAACTTTTGGTAATGTTAGTAAAAGCGCAGTATTATTGGGTGTAAGTCGCGAAACCTTGCATATAAAAATCCGAAAGTATTTAATTGATGTCCAGAAATTCAGAAAAAAGTAAGAGTAATTCCAGACATACTTTCAAGGCTGTCTCATAAGTCAGTTTTGCAGTCATTCCCACGAAAGTGGGAATCCATAAATCTTCTCTATTAGTGGATT
>DYPF01000363.1 GCA_020720105.1 Chloroherpeton thalassium | reverse complement strand
ATTTGACCACGATTGTGCTCAAGCCGAACAAGAGCTTTTGAAATTAATTTAGAAACAAAAAGCCAAGAATTATTTAATAAATTCTTGGCTTCAGTAGTAAAAAAGGGATTTACTCTTTAATCATTTTTACCATGCTAAATGTATTTTCAGATTTTGCTTGTAGAATATACACCCCTTTCTTGAATTGAGATGTATTAATTTCTAGATTTCCAGAAACAATTTTTGACCAAATCAATTCGCCAGAAATATTATACACGTTTATTGTTGTTTGTTTTTGTCCATTAAACTCAACATACACAATATCTTTAACCGGATTTGGATAAATATTTAAACTTTTGTTTTTAGTCTTGTTATCAATTCCCGCACCTGTTTGGTTCTCGATTGCTCCCATATCAATAATGGATACTACTCTGCTGTTTCCTATAAAATCTTGAGCCGTATAGCTCCCAATTGGGTCTCCTGCATTGATGCAAAGCGATTCATTTTGTAAGCCCCAATTAGAATTGGCACCGTTGAAAGTTGAACCATAACCTGCTGATGGTTGGATAAACATCGGATCAGAAAAAATGTTATTTTGGTAGTCACCCAAAAAAAACACATTGCTGTTTAAACCAAATGCTTCAGAGCCCCCTTCCATATTAGAATAGTAAATATCTGGGTCGCTATTTTCGTCTGATAAATAGATTTCATTCCCAGAAACAGTTGCTGAATCATTCCAAAAAATGGAATTTCGAATTACAGGATCCGAGTCAGCACAAAACAATCCACCACCTTGAGGTGCAATGTTTTGTGACAAAGTAGTATTCGATATAACAGATTCATTGCTGGAGTTGAAAAATATGGCGCCTCCTCCAACTTCAGCACTGTTATTAACCACAATGCTATTGGTGATAAAATTCTTAAATCCATATATTCCACCGCCATAGTTAGAAGCTTGATTATTGGCAACTAAACATTTATCTACAATAATCCCAGAACCCAATGCCATTAAGTATAAACCCCCTCCATAATAGGCAGAATTATTCTTAATAACATTGTTAATTAAAGAACCATCTGAGTTGGCCAAACTGATACCTCCACCAAACGAATTAGTCGAGTTATATGAGATTATATTATTTTCAATTGTAGGATTCGAAGTCAAAGCACAAATAGCAGCGCCCCCTTCCATTCCACTACAAGTATTGTTGAGGAAAATCGAGTTTATTATTTTTGGAGTTCCCCCAATAGTGCAAATTGCACCTCCATTTCCAAGTGAACTATTTTTATAGAAATGACAATTTTTAATTGTTATACTTGCACTCTCCGTAGAAATTGCACCGCCGCTGTAGTCAGCTTTACAGTGCGAAAATTTTGAATTAGAGATGGAAACTTTTGAAAAATTATTGATAAAAAAAGCTCCCCCTTTATTATTTTCAGATACTCCTTTGCCGTACTCAAATTTACAAAAATCGAATTTTGAAGAATCATTTAAAGTGTTAGTTTCTTCAAACCTAATACCCAACCAGCCCAAAGTCGTATCGGACGAATAAAAAGAAATCGAATCAGTTTGAGTTCCTTGTGCAATTAATTGCCCCATAACAAGTAATTTATAACTGCCCTGAAACTCAACTTGGACTCCTGGTTCAATTGTAAGTGTATTGCCATTTGCAATCATGATTGCTGCCTGAACTTGATAAGGCGAGCCACTCTGCGTCCATGTTCCACTAACAGACCCCCCAGAAATTAATGTTTGAGAAATAAGATTTCCTGTTAAAAATGATAAGAGGAAAACGCTTAATAAATATTTCATAATTAAATGTATAAAGATTATTGATTAATACAAAAGTAAGTATAAAAAGCAATTACTCCTAGCTATTTAAATATAAAAGTTAATATACTGTTTACCGCCCCGCGGCTGCTTTTGACAAATTGCTCGGCATTGTGTCCCATTTCAGTG
>DYPF01000081.1 GCA_020720105.1 Chloroherpeton thalassium | reverse complement strand
TTTTTTACTAAAATATAGTTTATTATAAGAATTATTAGTAATTTAGAATAAATAGAAATGTAATTTGGAGATTTATTTATGTCAAACTTTTCATATTCAAAATTATCTATTAGAAACAAAATTTTGATTATTTTTATTCCTCTTTTTGCTGCTGTATTCGGTTTAGGGTTGTTTGCCTACTACAATTCGATGATTAATAATGTTGATTTTACTACTAAGTCTAATCTATTAAGGCAAATGCAGACTTTTGAGAATATTCAATCTATGTTAATGGACAATGCGTTAAAGACATCACAGTTATTTTCTACCTTTACATATATTGAAGATATTTACAAAAATCCTAATCAAGAACTAGCTTATCTTCAAATTAAAGATTCTATTTCTAAGGTTATTAAAAAAATCACAGACGACCCAAAGTCATTTCAAATTCACTTTCATAGACCACCTGCAATAAGTTTTTTACGCTCTTGGACCAAAAAGCACGGCGACAATCTTGAATCATTCCGTAAAACAATTCTAAAAGTTTATGAAACTAAATTGCCCTTAAAAGCAGTAGAGTTGGGTGTTGGTGGCTTCGCTCTTCGTGGTATTGCTCCAATTTTTTCAAAGTCTAAGGAATATCTTGGTTCAGTTGAGTACTTTTACACTCCAGACGATGCTTTGAAATTATTAAAAACCAAAGATAATAAGATTGGTTTTTACAGCACGGTATCCGCGAGCCTTGCCGACAAGCTTTTTGAGCCAAAAGAATTAGCAAAATCTTTTCCAAACAAAGAAAGTGGTCATTATTTTTCAAAACCATCAGAAGATTGGATGGATATTAAAAATGCAGCAGTTCCCTCAGTTATCAAAGCACTTAACTCAGGAAAACAAACAATTGTTATTGAAGGGACTAGTACATTCGGGATTCATCCAGTGTTAGACTTTGAAAATAATATCGTAGGTAACATCATATTTGTTAAAAATAATACTAAACAATATAAAGAAGCTCAAAATTCATTCATAAAAATAGCTATTATTATTGGTTTTGTAGGATTGTTATTATATTTTACCTTCTCTTTTGCTGTAAATAAAATTGTATCTAATCCACTTTCTGATGCAGTGAGATTAGCCAAAAATATCCAAAGAGGAATTTTTAAAGAATAACACACTCAATTTTTTTGTAAATTAAAATTAAATTAATGTAAATATGTTAAAATTGTTTAATTTGCAATTTTCAATAGTGTTTTTTAGATTAAAACAATTTGCTGGTGAATAAACGAAATTACATATTAACCTTTTTGCTATTTTTTCTTATGGTTCTCAATGTAAAATCGTCAAATGACGAGAATAGGGAAATTGATTCTCTTAAGTTTTTAGTCAATACCAAAATCAAAAAAAATATAATTGATGAAAATTTACTTGTTCAAATTAGCTACATCAATCAATTCTATGCATCAAATAATCCGCAGCAAGGGCTACAATATCTAAATGAATTAATTAATAAGGGGAATTTACTTTCAACAGACAGAGGAAGAATATTGATTTTTTCACAAATAGCCGAATTTTACTCCAAACTCAACAAACTAGACTTAGCAGCTAAATTCTTCTATCGTTCCAACATATTTGCAGAAAAAACTGGCGATAAAAGTATTATTGCTTGGAACACTGTTAATCTTGGCAATCTTTATTACGGATTAGAGAAAATTGATACTGCACTTAAGTATTACAATATGTCGTTAGATTTATTTAATAAAATAAAAAAAATACAAGAAAAGAAATTAGGTAGCAAAATAATCCCAGGCGAAGACTATTGGAATTGGGGAATTTCTGTCTCAATAGAAAATATTTCTTTATGTATGTTAAGTATGGGCAAATTTGATAGTGCTTTGGCTATTTTATTCAAAAACAAGAAAACTAAAGAAGGCAAGCGGGTAACTAATGTCGGTTTGCAATACTATTATGCAAATATTGCCTCTATTTATTTTTTGAAGAAACATTACGATAGTGCCCAATATTATGCCAGATTAAGTATCAAAGTTGGCGATGAATTTATTGGCGACTTAGTATTTAAACCAGATTTTTATCGATTTAAATCACGTGCATTAGCTGAAATTGCCAGAGTATTTTTTATGCGAAAGCAATTCGACTCTATGAATTACTACTTAACTGAGAGCGAGAAATTTATGATGATGAATAAAAATCCAGTAAATTTTGCAGCCAGATACATAGAAAACGCTTCTTTTTTTGCAGAACATAATAATTACGACTTAGCACTCAAATATATCAACAAGAGTATTGATTTATTTAAAAACAATGTGGATATTTCATATTTAGCCAATAAAACCAACCAATTATTAGCAGAAATTTATGAAAAACAGGGCAAATATGAACAATCAAGCAAGCACTTTAAGCAAGCTATTATTTATCTTGATTCGCTCATAAGCGAGACAAATACCCAGAGTATTATGTCGTCAAAACTTGATATTGATCTAGAAAATACATTAGAAAATATTCGAAGATTGAATATCGAAAATAGCTCGAAAGAGGAAAAACTCCAGAATCAGAAGAAAACTAATATTCTATTTACTATTCTTTTCATTCTCCTTATTAGTATTTTATTTATTGTTTATCGTAATTTTAGAAGCAAGCAGAAGTTAAGCAATGAGTTAAAAAACAAAAATTATACTTTAGAAGAATTGAATATCAAGTTAAATGATGCTTTGAGTGAGGCAGAGTCCATAAATTTAGAGTTAAATGCATCTCAGGAGCAACTATCTGCATCATACTTTAAGTTAGAACAAGCTAATGAAACTAAAAATACACTTTTCTCTATTATTGCACACGATTTGAAGAACTCTATAGGAGGAGTGAGAAACCTAAGCCAAGTTTTAATGAAGGATATCAAGTTTTTAGATGATGTTGAGAAAGAAGAAATTGCAACATTACTTAACGATTCATCTGAAAGTTTATATAAATTGCTTGAATCGCTTCTACTTTGGTCTCGCTCTCAAAGAGGACAAATATCACTTAATGCCGAATTAAATAATCCATTTTTTGTTGCTCAAAACTCAATTGATTTATTCAAATCTAATATGAACGACAAGAAATTAAAAGTAATTAATAATATTCCTACAAATGTTGAATATGTATTTGATGCTACATTATTAGACACAATTATCAGGAATTTACTCAATAATGCTATAAAATTCTCAAATATTAATGGAATAATTGAGGTTAATCTTCAAGAAAAGTTGGATTACTTGCAATTTACCATTAGTGATAATGGAGTTGGGATGCCCCAAGAAAAAGCTGATAATATCTTCCATTTTTCAAGAGGTAAAACCACACCTGGTACCTTAGGAGAAAAGGGGACGGGCTTGGGCTTATTAGTTTGCTACGATTTTGTTAAACTTCACAATGGCGAAATTTGGTTTGAGAGCCAAGTCGGAGTTGGCACTACAGTATTTTTCACTTTCGAAAAAATCAAAGAATAGAAATAAAATAAACTATATCAACACAATAGATGCCATATTTTGTGATTACACTCTCCCATAATAAGTTTTTAGTAAAACAAGTAGGGATGCTTTTTCTTTTGGGTCATGTTACATAAAGTAGGTCAATCATTCTTAATTGGCTAATTGAATTAAAGAATTTTATTGTATGTAAGCCCCCTCTCCAAATAGATCGCCGACAAGTCGGGACAGGAAGGGGGCTTTTGTGGTGAGCACAAATTTTGATTAAAGAATTTGCATTATTACACAAACAAGAATTATTTCTTTACAAATTTCTTTGTGATTTTTCTGTTTCCATTCTCAATTTGAATAATGTAACTTCCAAGTTTCATACTATCTGTTGGAATGCTTAGCAATTGATTTGCCTCAACTTGGTAATTACTATTGAATACTTCTAAGCCTAAAATATCAAAAATTCTTACTTTAATATTGCCCGTAATATCATTCAAACTTACGTTCAATAAGTTTTCAGTTGGAACTGGAAATAGATAAATCATATCGTCCAAATTCGCATCTTGGACTAAGGAATAACTCCCAATAAACATTGAATACTTTATACCTCGCCCAAAATCAGGGTCGAATATTTTTAAATCATTGCCGTTTCCGTTAACTATTTTCAAATAGCCACTTCCTTGTTCTGGATAAGCCCAATAGGATAAGCCATAGCTGCGATTATCAATTACTTCAAAAGTATAGCAACCTTGTGGTAAATCTAATGGAATTTCATAAATCTGATTGTTGCTTAAGCTGGACTTTTCATCTATTATATTTCCAAATACATCTGTTAATTTATAAGAGAAATTACTGCCTCTTGCATTAGTTTTCAAGATGATTTTTGTGCTATATTCCAATAAATCTGGCATATTGAAATCTGAAGTGAACGAATCATTTACAGTATTTAAATCTTCTTTCCCATTTGGATTTGATATTTTAACAGTGAACTTATTTGAGCCATCGCCAATCCAAAAATTACTTGATGGTACAGATAATTGAATTTTTTGAGAAGTCATCGAAGCAATATTTCCTGTCCATTGGAATGTGCTTTTTTCGCCACCTTCCACATAATATTCAAAATCTAAACTTGTTAAATTATCAATACTATTATTTCTGATAATAATTGTTGGACTCGAGCAAATTGGATTTGTTCGTGAGTAGTAGTCGAAATTCGATGGCATAATCACCTCATAAACTTCGGCATCTAAATCAAAAGCATTTTCGCCATATTCGAATAACTGCATCGCAGTATAATAATTCCCATTTCCCATACCCAAATTATCAGTCGGAACTTTTGTAATATCGTAATCTAAATTAATTTGATTATTATTAACATATTTCGTCACTTCAAAATCATTGTCTTTTACTACATCTCCAGGGCACCAACCTTCGCGAGGACGTGGCCAAGTGCCACCTTGTGGAAATACAGGGTTATCGCCACAGTCATTGGTTTGCCAAATATGCCAAGAGGCAATTATTTCTTGGCTGGAATATAGATAATGCGTATTGTCTTTCCATTCGCAACAATGCGGATAGGAGCCATCATTACTATTATGTCCATGGCCAGTAAGTCTTGTTTTCATTTTAAAGGATTTTGATTCGGGTAATAAATCTAAATTTACTTTTGATAATTTGTTATCAGCAGCAAGATCTTTATATAAATACGATGCAAAACTACCCCAAACTTTATGGATTTTATTCACTTTTCGCGGAGGCGTGCCTTTGATAAATAAAAATTTCACATCAATTAGCTCTTGCAAATTCCCTGATGCAAAATCTATTGTGTCGTGCAAAAGTGGTTCGTAATCTGTAACGTCATAAACCCAAGTGAAGCCTTGCGGTCCCAAATCCAAGTTAATTCCATAAGGAGTGATGAAACGACCAATCTCGGTTTTATCTATTACTTCAGCAGGAACAGAATAATATTCCAAATTTTTATTTACAAAATAATCATCGGGCGCCACATAAAACGAATCTGCGATTGTTCCATCAAATTTAAAATTATATATCCAACCTGTTGGATGATGATAGTAAATATCTTTTATTTTAATATCATTGTTTTCGATTTTATATTCAACAATTGAAAGTTGATCTTTTTGCAAGGTATCAATGTTGATTAATGTGTCGACCTTAATTGAGAAATCTCCATTAGAAAAACTAAGTGCAGGTACAGAATTGATAGTTTGCACTTGATTAAATGTATTTCCAGTGGCAACAATTTCCCAGCTTGGCATACCGACCAATATACCTTTAACATTACTTGGAGGTTGTGAGGAAGTAGTAAAACCTTTTTGCTCCGAAAAAGTTAAGTCAGCAACTAATGCATTGATATTTGGATGATTTTCAAGGGTTTTATATCTAAAATTACTAATAACTTCCTGAGACAAAGCGTCTTCCCAAATTCTTACATCATCAATCGATGCATTAATTGCGGCGTATTGATGAGAATTGCCCGAAATAGTAAAAGGTTTGGAGTTAGTTGAAGTTCTTGCTGGATATTCCCCACTATGAAATAAATTTAGTCTCTCGCCATTAACATAAAGCTTTAATTTGTCTGAATTGTTGGGTTGAGAAGCATCAAACACCATCGCCAAGTGCGCCCATTCATTTAATTTAACTGCGTTAGTAGCGTATCCATAAGTATTATCTGGGTTGCGGACCATACAATAAATTTTACCAACTTCTGTGCCTGTGCACAAAATAATTTGGTCGTTCTTATTAAAAATATAGCTCCAATTTGACCATTTTTTTATATTTACCCAACCCTCTAATGTGAATTTCTCGGCGTTATTTAACTCTGGAATATCATCAAAGTATACAAAGTCATTTGGATTTTCAAAAGTTAAATAAGATTGTTGTGTATTTGAAATCAAACCTGTATGAGTAGTGTCCGTTTTAAAAGCAACTTGTGTGTCATCATCTTGTTCATAATAAATATCTACTAATAAACTTTGTAATTGTGTCCAATTGAAAGGGACCATAAAATAAATGTCCTGCAAACCTTCTTTTGCAATCAAATAATCATTTTTATAAACAGTTGTTAATTGATTGTTGTCAAAATTTGTCGTAGGTGTAAATGAGATGCTTTTTAAGCTGATTGTAAGATTTTTTAGTATCTTGCCTACAGAATTTGAAGTAAATTGCAATTTGCTATATTTTCCTGTCTTCATTCCTAAGTCTCTTAATTCTTTTGATTTTAGGTAATATTGAAGTCTTATTGATTTGCCACTAAAACCTTTGTATTCATCTGTTGATGGGAGCGTAAAAGTTTGGGGGTTTTCAACTGAATTTATAGAAGTGTTGAAGCGTGCTTTTTCGCGAGTGTAGGTAACTGGTTTTTTGCTATAAAACAAAGTATCAGGAGTTGCAAATCCGAATGAATACATCTTCTTAATGATTTTTGTAGAGTCGTAGCGACCAGTTTTGCTATAAACTACATTAGATGTTAAATAGTCCCATTCACCACAATTGTACTTATCGTGCGGAGTTTTGGGGTCGCACTTTAGAGTATAAAGAATTAGTATTTTGCTAAAGGATTCAGTTTTTGGTGGCATTACAAATAAGCCACGTCTTTTGTAAATATCCTCGAATGTAAAGGTTTGCACAATAGTTGTGTCGGCTGAGAATAAATCTAAATTGTTGAATGCTATAAAGCATAAAGCAGCCAAAAGAGTTAAAATTTTCTTCATATATCTTTTAATTAGAAATTAATAAAAAAATTAATTGGAATTGAAATTCTGCAATAATCAAACTTCAAAATTAACAATTTGTAGCCGATTTACAATATATATAATATAAATGTTAAGAAAAAGTGAAGGAGAGTTTTTTTCCCAGTTTCACCACTTTGGTTTTTTTCTGATGAATAGGCTGCTTATTCTGTCTGTGAGTATTATTGCGACGTATCCGAATCCTGTGCCGAGTAGCGAGCCCGCAAGCACGTCCAATGGATAATGAACTCCAACATACACCCGCGAGAAGGCTACCAATCCCGCTATTGTGTAAAATATCCACCGATATTTCTTGAAATAATAAGCCAATACGAATGCCATTCCAAAATTATTCACTGCGTGGCTGGAGGTAAATGATTTGCCCGAGCCGCATCCTACCAACAACCGCACATCATCTAATGTCTTGCACGGACGCAACCTTCCCACAACTTCCTTGATGATATGACTATTGATAAAATCACCCAAGCCCACAGCCAAAATCATTGCAATTACAATCCATAAACCTTGCATTTTATATTTGATTATTAAAAATAATATCAGCAATAAATAAATTGGATACCAATTTTTCTGACTTGTAATAAATGGCATAAGCCAGTCAAAAATTGGATTTGCAAGCGAATGATTAAAAAAATAAAATAGCGAAGTGTCTATTGTGAGAATTAAATCCATAATTTTGAAATATTAAAAAAATACAAATTGAAAAATACAAATTAAAAAAAGTTTATGAGGTAAATATGCAAACAAATGAAATTATAGCTTTCTTGAAAGAAGTTGAGCTTTTTAACGACTTATCTAACGAAGAATTAGTTCTTTTATCAGAAGCATACGAGCTTAAATACTTATCACCAAGTGACCATTTATTCCACGAGAACAATCCCAGAACTTCATTTTTTGTTGTTGTTGAAGGATTGATTCAACTATCCAAAAAGGACTTATACGGCGATGAAAAATCACTTACAATGTTCGGACGTAGTGATTTCCTTGCTGAAGGTGCATTGCTTGACGATTATCCGCATTCCACAAATGCCAAAGCAATCACAAACGCTGCTGTGTTGATATTCAATGCAAAGAAATTGCAAAGTATTTTAGATGCTACACCAAATATTTACGTGAAAATTATTGCCAAAACTGCTCGGATAATTTCGCGTAGAATGCGTCAAACCACAAATCAAGTGGTAGATGCGGCTGCTCAATATATTTCTGGTAAAACTCGCACCGAGCACGATTTGCTTGGATATAAGGAGATCCCACAGGAAGCACTATATGGTATTCAAACTTTCCGTGCTTTAGAAAATTTTGACATTACAAAAGTTGCAATAAATCACTTTCCAAATTTAATAATTGCTCTGGCTCAAGTTAAACTTGCATCTGCTAAAGCAAATTATGATTTAGGTTTGCTCCCTCCTGATGTATTTAAAGGAATTACAAAGGCTTGCGAAGAAATTATCAATGGCAAATTGCATACTCATTTTGTGGTGGATATGTTCCAAGGTGGAGCAGGTACTTCCACAAATATGAATGCAAATGAAGTAATTGCCAATCGTGCTCTTGAAATTATGGGGAACGAACGCGGACAATATGAATTTTGCCATCCAAATAATCATGTTAATTTATCCCAATCCACTAATGATGCTTATCCATCTGCTTTAAAAATTGGATTGATTTATAAAAGCAAGAAATTAATTGAGGTTCTTCGCGATTTAGTGGAATCATTCCGTAATAAATCACGAGAATTTTCAAATATTATCAAAATGGGAAGAACGCAGCTCCAAGATGCCGTTCCAATGACTTTAGGTCAAGAATTTGAAGCTTTTGCAATGACATTGGAAGAAGAAATCCATAGAATAGAAGAAAATGCTCGACTATTTTTGGAATTGAATATGGGTGGTACTGCTATTGGAACTGGAATAAATGCTGACCCGAAATTTGGTGAATTAACAATGAAATATCTTTGGGAAATAACAGGATTACCTGTTAGATTGGCTATGAATTTGGTAGAAGCAACCCAAGATACTGGTTCATTTATAATGTTTTCATCGGCAATCAAGCGCCTCGCCGTTAAGTTATCCAAAATTTCCAATGATTTACGTTTGCTGAGTTCAGGTCCACGTGCTGGTTTATCCGAAATTAATTTGCCACCTATGCAGCCGGGATCGTCGATAATGCCGGGCAAAGTTAATCCAGTAATTCCCGAAGTTGTAAATCAAATTGCATTTAAAGTGATTGGAAACGATTTGACTGTTACCATAGCTGCCGAAGCAGGACAATTGCAGTTAAATGTAATGGAGCCTGTGATTGCTCAATCATTATACGAATCGATGATGATGTTGGAAAATGGAATGAAAACGTTAAAGAAACGTGCCATTGACGGAATTACAGCAAACGAAAAAAGATGCCGCGAATTAGTTGAAAATAGTATCGGGCTCGTAACTGCACTCAATCCATATTTAGGTTATGAGAAATCATCAGAAATAGCAAAAGATGCATTAGAAAATAATCGTTCAGTATATGAATTAGTGCTTGAACGTGGTTATATGACAAAAGTAGAATTAGATAAAGTACTCGACCCCGTCAATATGATTCACCATACAAATATGGGGAAATAAGAATTGGGTGTTAGGTGTTGGACGCTTTGAAAGTGTCCAACTCCTTGATTTTACATAAATTGTCTACTTCTTGTGTTTGAGAAAATTGCAGTTTGCAACCTTCAAATAAATGGAATTTGGGTATTTTTTCTTTAATTCATCAAAGTATATTTTTGATGCACCATTATTAGCTTTAACGCATTCAATCTGTCCGAGTCGAACGAGAACCTTTTCGTAGGCTTGCTCGGTAATTTCTTTGTCATGATATAAATTTTTCAGTAATGTTTCTGCTTTGGAAATTTCATTTTTACTGATAATGCATTCAATTTCCATAAAATTTGCTTCATAATAAAGAGAATCGCCTGGCAGTAAGGTTTGTGTTAATGTTGAGAAAATTGCTTGTGCTTCGTCTAATTCACCTTCGTCCATAAAATTTACACCTTCATTATAAAGCGAATCAATATAATTATTGATATTGTTAGTATTTTTTGATTTGCCAATTTTCTGTGCATATAGTGGTTCTAAATCTACCGAAGTTGTATCAGCAAAGCGAATAGAAGATTTTTTCTTTGAAAAAGGTTTTTCATTGTGCTCGCCATCTGATTTAATCTTGTCATCTGGCGAATTATGAACACTTTGATTAATTGTGTCTGAGGTCGATTGTTTATTATTAATTTGTTTTTTTGTAGATTGCTTAAGTGTTGTTGGCTTTTTACTTTTTGAATTCATAGATGAAGGCGAAGAAACCGAGCCGCAACCAACAAAGACAATCACCAAAAAAATATATAAAAAATAGAATCTTTTCATAATAAAACATAAATTTATTTCATAAAAAAAAGTATGCAAAAATTAAACCAAAAAAATAAATTTTCTTAATTTTACACTTTTAAATAAACGAATTTCGTTAAAACTATTGATAAATATCAAGTAAATAAATAATTTTCTAATTTAATTCTGACTAAATTGTGAACTCAAATATATTTTAATTTAAGCAAATTACAAGAAAATTGGTATTTTTGCGTTATTAATAAATGAATATGATAAATTCAAACTAAAAAAAAATGGCAACAGAAATAAAAACAGAAAAATTAGATTTTGAAAAAGTTTGGTTTATGTTCCAAGAATCAGACCGCAAATTCCAAGAAACAAAAGAGTTAATGGCAAAATCTTCGCTTGAGACTGATAGGCAATTTCAAGAAACAAAAGAATTAATGGCAAAATCTTCGCTTGAGACTGACCTCAAAATTCAAGAAACAGATAGAATAATCAAAGAAACCGACATCAAATTTAAAAAAGTGGAAGAAGAAACAAAACGAGAATTCA
>DYPF01000362.1 GCA_020720105.1 Chloroherpeton thalassium | reverse complement strand
TTTGTTGATTGACATGTCTCTATGATTACGGAATAATCTATAAAGATACTGAATTCCAATGAATTACTCAAATGTTTTAACACTTATTTTGTTGATTATCAGATATTTATTTCAGTTTATAACGAACCATTGCTATAGATAAATAAATGTATATAAATAGAGTAGAGAAAAAGTATGAACAAAAACGAAACTAAAATTGAAACACTTAAAATCTAGTGTAACAACCTGAATTCAAAAAAAACATCACAGAGTAAATTTTTACTCTGTGATGTAATTGTTAATTATAGTTTTACAACTTTTTGTGATGTACAATTTCCATCTTTCATGAATAAAGTTATAAAATAGCTTCCAGCGGGAAGATTATTCATATCAATAGAAGACTCTGAACTGTTAATATAGTTGACATCTATAGTACGTCCAACTAAATTTCGAACAACAACTTTAGCTATATTTTTTGATTGAAAATGCAAAATGTCTTTTACGGGATTTGGAAACATTTCTATGGTATTTGCATCAAGCTTATGTAAACCTGTTATAGTTGTATTAAAAGAAATATTATCCCAATAGTCAATACTTCCCTGTGAGCGAGCGGTAGAAGGGAAATCAGGCATAATATTCATTTGAGCATAAGTAGTACCAACAACTGATGATAAATCAAATGTCAATACTTCCCATTCATTAATTAAAGTATTTGTTGCTTCTAATACAAGACCATCTAATTCTTTAGCTTGATCATTTGCAGTTAAAAATGATATTTTGAAAGGGCTGATAACGCTCTTATAAACCATCACTTTCATAATTTTATTGTTGTCATCAACAGTAAATGGATTGTCTGTCGTCCAAACTCCAGCCCATCTTGAAGCATCTCCATTGACAACAAGTTTAGCACAATTTGCAGATGTATTAATTCCTCCAGTATTAGGATTGGAAGTAATAGAGAAATTCGATGGATCTTGAGCTGCCCCATTTGCAAAAACATGCCAACCCCAAGTGTTTCCAACAGTTTCAAAATCAATAGTAGCCGGAGTAACGGCTTTTACCTGAAAGCTCATTGCCAAAAAGGCAACAAAAAACATGAAATAGTAATTAATTGTTTTCATTTGTAATAAATTATTATTTTCGAGTTCTATTAAATTATATTAGATAGATGATAGCAAGAACTCATAAACTATCTACTATCTTTATATCATTCATTTTAATTGAATTAAATCTATGTTCACAACAGTTAATAAAAAAATCCTTTTATTAATAAAAGTAGGATATGGGGATCCACTTTAGCTCTTTTGAATCCGGTACATATGGCTGATAAAGAATTTGAGAATCTATTAGATTTGAGGGAACACCTCCTGAAGTTCGATTTATCAATATAACTTTCACCGAATGATAACCTGCTTTCATTGGAATTACAATGTCGGTTGATGCATTTTTTTTAATCAATCTATTATTATTTATTACTAATTTGTCATCAAGAAATAACTGATCTGAACCACAATGAAAAGCGTAATTATCATCTTTATCTATTTTCATATAACCAGTGAAGATTGCTGCACCATAAGTTTCATCAGTAGAAGTGATTTTGAAAAAATCATTTGTATTATTTACTATGCTGTCATTCCAATTTTTGTCAATTTGTAACTCAGAAATATCTTTGTATTTTACTTCTTTAGTATATTGCATTCTCAGCCCGTTCTTAAGTTTGTCATCAATTTCATTAATGGCTTTCAATGGACTTATTTTAGTCAATTTAATTGTTCGCACATTACTCATTTTACCATAAGTTAGCACTGATCGCAATTTCAATGTAGTGGTTTTAGTTATCAAAATCGGGTTACAATAAATTAATGAATTCTTTGTGGGTGTAGAACCATCTTTTGTGAATACAATTTTCACAGGACGATTTGCGGTGAATGACAATTGTAATGAATCAGCATAGTAAATAA
>DYPF01000361.1 GCA_020720105.1 Chloroherpeton thalassium | reverse complement strand
AAATTTCCTGCCAATGAAGTTGATGGGCTTCCGTCCACAATTTAATCGTGCATTGAAGAATTGATTAAGAGACTGATAAATGCCGAGAAGCCAACTTCCCATGTAGCGCCTGCCTACCACTTCACTGATTTATGGATACGAATGGGCCTGTTTTATCCCGATGCTAGGATGAGCTCTTCACTCTATTAAGATAGATATTCTATTAACATTAATTCGTTTTTATTTATTATTTGCCTTTTATTCACTTCCTTAAAGGAGGATGCTTACCATAGAGTCCACTACACCAGCAAAGGCCTTCATTCATATGGTTATGGAATCCCATCTGTATGAGCTTGTTCCTGCAGAGCAATCCTTAACATTTGTCCAATACTTTAGAGTTTTTGAAGATTAGGCTGGCACGCTTGTATCAACTGATAATAGCATGTTCACTCATTGCTTTGATGATGCTTACCTTGTTTTCCCTCATTATTCCTCAAACAAAAATGTATTCTTATTTGATTAAGTAAATTTAATGTAGATTGCAATGCACGCGCTTCAGGAAGGATGGGCACCAAAAGTGATATGCACTGATTATGATGGAGTGCTTAAGGGATGCTACCCGGCTAAATACACTGGAGCTTTCTATTTCTCCCTATATCATGATATTGATTTGTCTATTCTTGATGACGATTCTTGTGAGAGCGTGGACATTCCGGAATGCTCTAAATGTTCATCAGAAAAGGTGTGTTCTGAATGCAAGTATGGCCAGGTGTTGGTTGGCTCTTCCTACGAGTATTACGGCAGATGTGTGTGCCCTGATGGATATTATAAGTTTGGATTCAATACTTCAACTTGCAATAAAACTGAATATATCAAGAAAGCATGGATGGAGTTTGCTGCTACCTTTGAATCGTTTAATGCAATTACAGATGAATTTGCGGATTATGCATTCACAGTCAGGGCTTTAAACAGCGAAGAAACTTATTTGACTTATGTAATTTTATAATTATTTAAGTGCTTAATATAGTTGGGGAAGTTTTCATCTTTTGATATGACTTATGTCGATGAGGATTAGTTTACCCTGCTCATAAAAATAGTTTAACTCTTAAACGAACAAAGTTATAAAAGTGTAGCAATCAAAATGGCAGATATTTTTAAGAAGTTCTTGGATTCTTTAACTGCAAAAGTTTCGTCTGCAGGTATTTGATATATTATTAAAAATTCATTTTATCAATAGGTTCCTTGTCCCCTGAATTAGTAAGTAAGTTTACAGAATTACTAAAAGATATGGGAGTATCAATCATTTAAAAGGTGAACCCTTATAAAGTTCGTATGTATCACTGGATTTATGTCGATTTGCTCTCGATAATGCTTAAATAGCCAGTATTAACATTGCCTATTGATTTTTCGATTAGTTAATAAATAAATTATTTTTTAATTTGAGTTTTTGTTAAGGTCATGTATATGTGTTTGCAAACTTTTCTTCAAAAGCAGTGACCAAACTCGACGATACAAATGCTGATTTGACTAAATTTTAACTCCAATAATCAACGCTCGACAAATTCAGAGCCCATTGCCCAGCGGGCTACTATTTAACAATTAATAAGATGAAGGATTTTAACCCATATGATTACATCCAAATTATTTAGGGAATAACAGATAATTTAGAAATTCGTTTATTCTGCTCTGGCACGAAGCTAGCCGTCCCGTCTGAAATTGTTTTGACTTAAAACGAATACTATTTTGTGAGGCATCCATCAATTAATGTACTTGCAAGTGAAACTCCAGTTTGCACATCTTGGGAAAAAGAAACAATGGGGTGGGATGATCAAAGGGCTTATTCGGGAGGTTGGCCTATTATTTATTTAATTCGCTTAGAATTACCTAATGATTGTTATTATAATAGCTTCGGGACTCTTGTCAATATTATTAAGAAAGGAACTGATTAGTATTAATGCGGATCAA
>DYPF01000080.1 GCA_020720105.1 Chloroherpeton thalassium | reverse complement strand
TAATATTATTATAGGCAAATCTTGTGAGTGATAATTTAATTAACTTTGAAGGAAACTGCTGGCAAAGTCTTTTCGAGAGGTTGTCTCATAAGTCATCTATTCCCCCTCCGTGAGTGGGATTTAGGGGGAGGCTCAAATTAATTATAGATTCTTCACTTCCCTTAAGAATAACAGTCTAAATTGAATTATTAGAACCCCTCTATACTAATTTTCCATCGGGCAATACAAATTGGTATTCGGGAAGCAATTTCCCATTTTTGATTTTATTTAATTTGTTCTTATTCAATGTTTTCTTGAGCGGAGAAAATCTCTGATAAAATAAAATCCCGTTTAAATGATCTACTTCGTGCTGCACAACTCGTGCTAAAAAACCATCTAACTCTTTAATTATTTCCTTTTGACTTAGATCATAATATTTAACTTTTATCTGCGAAGGACGCTTAACATCTTCGTAAAGGTCAGGAACAGACAAACAACCTTCTTGATAATCAGTTAAATCATCTGAAAATTCCAAGATTTCCGGATTAATCATAATAATTGGCTGTGCATTCTGATATTCTTCTACTTGTGTAACATCTATTAAAATAATGGATTTATCAATGCCTATTTGATTGCCTGCAAGCCCAACACCATTTGAGATTGCTTTTAATGTGTCTTGCAAGTCCATCCCAATTTGTATTATTTTCCCGTCAATATTATCTATGTAGTTAGTTGGTTTATTTAATATAGGGTGAAATGAATTATATATTGGTCTTACTGCCATTTTTAGCCTCTAAATCTTGTTTAATTATACAATAAATTATTAATATTATAAATTAATATTATAAATTAATATTATAAATTAATATTCTTGGATAAGCATTACTTCGTATTTTGATGGGTTATTGCTATTTCCTGCAAATACGATGGTATATCTTTTACCTAAAGTTACGTCTAATGAAAAATTCGCTACTAATTTTTTATCTGAATTAAAGAAATAATATGTGTACTTTTTTAATTTATCTAAGTCTTGATAAAATGTTGATTCCTTATAAGGAACTTGTGCGATTACCGATGTGTCGGCAATTCTATCCACAACGCTGACTGACTCAAAATCTTTGGAAGCATTTACAAATCTAACTTGTGCAAACTTAGGATTAATCTCTTCGTTTGTATTTTCGATTAGAACATTTTCAATTTCGGAATTATTGCCACACAGAATCATTGTGTATCTGTTATTAATTTTTGGGGTAACAGAAATTGTGCTATTCTGTCCGCTGCTATTTACTTTTATCTGATTTTCTAAAAATTTCAAATTCGTTGCAATGATATTAGAGTAATATAATTTTGCATCAATAATGCTTTGATTGATAGAAATATTTGAAAATTCACTATCAGGTAAAGCATTTAATATCTGAACAAATGAAGTAGTTTCTAATGGATTCACATTTTTATTTGCTTCATTATTATCAACTAATGTTTGCTTAATATTTCCATTTTCATCTTGATAAATTATCAACAAATATTCCTTGTTCTTTTCTACCGAAGAAATTGTATTTTCTAATAATCTTGCAGGCTCAAAAGAAGTGAACAAAGTAAGTGGTAATTCACCTTCACTAACCAAAATTGGAGCGGAATACTTACCGTAAGGTAATAGACGGACTAATGTGCTACCCGAAGAATAACCCAACTCAATTGATTTATCTTGCCTTGTGCCTAAGGAAACATCAATATTTGTATATTTCCAAGCTAAATTAACAACACGAATTGCAGCTTTGTCTTCGAAATTTATAATTCTTGCTGGAGGAATAATGATTGATTTTACTGCTTTATTATATGCAGAATCAGCAACAACAATAGAATAATTCTCTAAAACTTCAAACGAATATGATTGCTGAGCGGTAGTATTACTGCCAACGAAAGTAATCAAAGTATCGTAGGCTTGACTTTGGCAAGCTGAAACTTGATTAATCGCAGAAATTGTATTACTTGTTAAATTATCTACAATTGGCTCTGAATTTTTTAATAAGGTAATATCTTCATTTGAAATATTTAGAACTCTGATATTAGTATATCTTTGCTCGATTTTTGTAGCTAATTTGAATGCATCGGATTGGGTGTTCAGTTCGTCAAGGGTATAAACTTCCACTTCACCTATGGTATTCTTGGATACAATAATAGCATATTGCCCTTTAACTTTGGTTTCGAGTGCAAAAGTTCCAATCACTTCACTAACTGAATTTTTATTTCTGACAACTGAAATTGGCACTATTCCCGTTCTAACAAATACAGGTTGAGCCTGCATCATATATCTTACTCCCGAAATAATCGGCGTAGAATTCGGGCAACCAATCATTAACGAGAAAGAGGAAAGTGAATCTTGGAAGATATTAACCATTTTAATATACGCATCAGTTGAATACTGGGGCATTGCTATCGAAGAAGATAATGCAAGCATAGTATCGGCGGGACTATAAACGCTATCCTGAGCAACAGAAGGGAGTACGATATAAGAATAGTTTATACTTGGATAAAATTTTACTATTCTTTTAGTTTTATAATCAGTTAAATTTTGAGTATTGATGATAGATAAAAATGAAGAATCAGCTGGTGGATGGAACGCCACAGATGAAGCACCAAAGTTGATATTTTCAGTATAATATCCATTATCAAATAGCATTTTTCTTGGTAAATAATCACCAGAGAAATTTATCATCCTTACATATATTTTCTCTACCTTCGAAGGTGGATTTACTAAATCTGGATTTTCCTCAATGCAACCACTTATTAATAACATAAGGAAAGTGAAGAATACTATTGGAAAACTGAATTGATATTTTAATTTATTGCTAATCATATATTAAAAAGTATTAAAAAATATAGACGAAAAAAACAATATTAATTTTAATAAACAAATACAAAATAAAGAAAGCTGAGATTATTTAATAGATTGATATAATTAAAAATGTACTTTTTCGTTTAACTAATTATTAATAATAGTAAGTAAAATAAAAGACTCAAATAAATTGATTAAATTAACCAAACCACGTTCATCTCGCTCCCTTGCAGTTACAATAGGCAAGATTGCACAATCAAAACTCGCTAATGATATTCTAATTTTAGACCTTAGAAAAATTGATATGGCTCCTGCAGATTTTTTTGTTGTATGCTCATCTACAAGCACAACTCATACAAAAGCCATTTTTGATGAAGTTTATTATCAAGTAAAAGAATTAGACCAAGATTTACCAAAATCCGAAGGTCTCGACACCCGCGGCTGGGTGCTAATTGATTATTTTGATGTTGTTGTAAATATTATGACCGAAGAAGCCCGTAGCTACTACAAGTTAGAAAAGCTTTGGTCAGATGCCAAATTTATGACATTAGACGAAGAGGCAACTGCTATTTCCTACTCAAAAAATAATCTTAACGAGCTTTATGTGGAAACAGCTGATAGTACTGATTAAACTACAACAACTATGATTAAGAATTTTATTTATGAATTGCTGAAAAATGCATTATCTAAGTTAGAGATATTTGATGCAATTATAATTATTGATTATCCAAAGAATAGGGAATACGGCGATGTTTCCACAAATATTGCTATGCAATTGGCAAAGCAATTACGCAAGAATCCTCGTGAAGTTGCAAATTTAATTATAGCAAATTTAGAGTATGATTCAAGTTTAATCAATAAAGTAGATATTGCAGGTGCTGGATTTATTAATTTTTATTTTTCAGATATATTTTTCCAAAATATTCTGATTAATATCTCAAAATTTGGCGATGATTATGGTAAGACAAAAGCGATTGATAAAAAAGCAATAGTTGAATATGTTAGTGCTAATCCTACTGGATTATTGCATTTAGGACACGGACGAAATGCAGTAATTGGCGACACAATTGCAAATCTTTTGCTGTGGTCAGGATATGATATTACCCGAGAATATTATTTCAATAATGCCGGGAACCAAATGCGTAATTTGGCTAAATCAATTTATGCTCGAATCAAACAAAGCACAGACCAACCAGATTACGATTTCCCCGAAGATGGCTACCACGGCGAATATATCAAAGAAATTGCCGCTGAATATATTAAATTATACGGCAATGTATCATCGGATAGCACCGAAACTATTCAGAAATTACAGAAATTCGGCGAAGAATGGAATTTTGTAAAAATTAAGAAAACATTAGAAAATCTGAATGTCTTCCAAGATGAATATTACAATGAAAATTCTCTTTACGAAACTGGAAAAATCAACAAACTAATTGAAGATTTTCGCGAATTGAACCTGATTTATGAAAAAGAAGGTGCAATTTGGTTGAAATTTTCCGAGCTTGGTTTAGAGCAAGATAGAGTAATAGTAAAATCATCTGGCGAACCAACTTATCGATTACCTGATATTGCATACCACAGGGAAAAGTTTCTTAGGGGATTTGATTTGATGGTTGATATTTTTGGGGCTGACCATATTGCAACAATTCCCGACGTCTTGGCGGGAGTGAAATCACTTGGATTTGATGAGAAAAAAGTGAAAGTAGTGATACATCAATTCGTAACTTTAACAGAAAACGGACAGCAAGTAAAAATGTCTAAACGTTCTGGCAAAAGCTATACTCTTGATGAATTGATAGAAGAAGTTGGACGCGATGTAGTTAGATTTTTCTTCCTAATGCGTGGAGTGAATACACATTTGGAATTCGATTTGGGCTTGGCACAAGAGCAAAGCGAGAAAAATCCTGTATTTTACTTACAGTATGCTTTTGCACGAATCTCGTCACTATTCAGTAAAGTACAAGAGAATTTCGATTATACTAATGTGAATTTTGAGTTATTGAATAAATCAGAAGAATTGAATCTAATCAAACGCATTGATGATTTCACAGATGTAATAAAAAGTTCTGCAAATAATTATGAACCGCATATTTTATCAGATTATTTGCGAGAATTAGCCGCAGAATTCCATTTATTCTATCATAATAATAGAGTAATTGGCGAAGATTTGGAAATAATGAAAGCCCGATTATTCTTATTAAATCAAGTGAAAATTGTACTTAAAAATGGACTAACAATTTTAGGCATAACTGCTCCAGAAAAAATGTAAATTTTTGGGTATTAGGTATTGGGTATTGTCATTCCCGTGCAAACGGGAATCCACTACTATAGAGGATTTATGGATTCCCACTTTCGTGGGAATGACAGCAAAGCTGACTTATGAGACAGCCTCTCAGAATGACAATTTTTAGAACTCCTTTATAGTTCATAAGTTCTGGGTTGGACCATCACAACTTCCTCTTTGGCTACGACCACTGCGCCGGGGTTTGCTCCCTTGGGCTTGCGAATAAATTTCCGATAAGTGTAAATAACTGGCACATAACCAGCATTGCGTTGAGAAGAATAATATGCGGCAATTGCTGCTGCTTTTTCGATAATCTCCTTAGGTGGATCGCCCTTTCCAGTGAACTTCAAGATGCAATGCGAACCGCTTCCGCCACGCAAGTGGAACCACAAATCATTTGCCTTGCCAAACCCAAAGGTCAATTCATCATTGTTGCGGGCATCTTTGCCAACATATAAAATTGCATTATCCGTAAGTGGAATTTTACGAAATTTTTCTGCTATATTTTGCTCAACTTGTTGCATTTTACTTTGATAAAATTCTTGATATTTTTTAAAGTGCTTTTCTAAATCATAATAATCATTAGCCGTATTATTATTGACGATTGAAGCTAATTCTACGTATCTATTTTTGTGAATATTATGTTCTTTTTCGTTTTTTTCATAATTTTTTATAGCTATTTCTATATCTTTGGCTATTTTTTTTGATTTTAAATAATATGAATTAATATTCTCAATTATTGTCAGTTTAGGATTTAGTGAAATTACAATTTGATTGCCTTCGTAATCTTGCAATTCTATTTGCGATAAATTCTTATCTTTCATATTCGGTGCGGAGTAGAGTAATTCTGCAAGCAGTTGATACTTTTTAGCAAGTTCTCGCTTTTCTTCAATTCTGTAGTAATCTTTTACTTTCTTTTCGCTCCGCTTTAAATAGTTAAGATTAATTTGCTCTAATTGTTTATAGAGTTTATTAAATCGTAATTTATTTCTTTTAAGTGTAATTGTCTTGATTATGAAATAATTAATATCTTCAGATTGTGCAATTACTTGTGGAAAATTATTAAGTAAAATTGGAGAAAAAATTAATTCTTCTGGTTGCTTTATTCCTTCGGATAAATAATTATTACTCAAAATGTAAAATTTCTTGCTTTTTTCGATTTTGGATATTAATTCCAAAGATGCATTACTGATTGCTTCAATATTATTTTGGGACAATGCCGAAAGCAAACTCTGCGGATTAATCCCAACTTGTTGTAATACTTCTTCGGCAAAGTGCTTACCTAAGAGAAAATTAGAGTTTGCAACTGCACGTAAAATTTTATATTCTAATGGAAACTCACTTATTTCTTTTAGTGAATTGGCAGATAAATCGAATCCCATATCAATTATCTCGCGTGGATGGCGGAAAGCATCAATAATTTGATTAGAATTATTAATCACAATTATATTGTTCTGGCTTTTTCCATAAAGTAAGAAATATATAGTGAAATTAATTAATTGAAACTTTATTATTCTATTACTATCTATTAATTCAATATCTTGAACAATTTCGCCCATCACCTTTGGGAATATCGGAAGTCTGTTAGATTTCTTTTTATTGGAGTTATTCTTTAGAAATATACCTTCTAAATCAGGAATTGTAGAAAAGGTTAGATATTTGATTTCTTCTCCATCAAAAAATTCCAATGTGGCTATACCTTTGAATTGAGTATAAGCATCAACCAATTTAGAACCGACAAGATCCTGAAAATTTTTGACTAATATTTTTAATATGTGAATGTTATTTAGCAAATCAGCTACAAGTTTTAATGAATTTCTTACTCTATTAACGTTATTATTTCAAAAGATAGTCGTAATTTAGTAATTTTGATAATTACAATTTCTCTTGAAACAAAATTAACGGATAGTAATGAATAAATCATTAATGAATCGGATATTTGCCACTCTTTCTTTTGTGGTATCCCTTGCAACATATTTATTAACAGTTCAACCAACAGTTCCATTCTGGGATTGTGGTGAATTTTCTGGGGCTTCTGTATGGCAACAAGTGCCACACCCACCCGGAGCACCACTTTTTTTAATGATTGGAAAAGTATTCCACACAATTATTCCATTTGGCGATGACGGCTGGCGAATTAATTTAGTAAGCGTATTTGCGAGTGCTTTCACAATTTTGTTGGTGTACTTAATCACTTACAGAATAATCGAAAATCTAATGGAAAAGAAAGCCGAAACTATAGCAGACAATTTAGCGATTTATGGCTCGGCATTTATTGCGGCATTAGCATTCAATTTTAGCGATACATTTTGGTTTAACGGTGTTGAATCCGAAGTTTATGCAGCCTCTACATTGTTTGTAGCATTGGTAATATACTTGATGATGCTTTGGAACGAAAATTACGATAAGCCCGGCAACGAGAAATATATTTTGCTAATTGCATATATGATTGGACTTTCTATTGGTGTGCATTTGCTTGCAATACTTACTACTTTCTCGATTGCATACTTAATTTATTTCAAGAAATACAAATATTCGCTCCTCTCTTTTCTTATGGTTGGATTTGGTGCGGTTGTACTATTTTTTATAATTTATCCTGGAATAGTAAAGTGGATTCCTGCATTGCTTGCCGGACATTTACCATTTAAAAATGCTGTTAACGAGTATTCAATAAATGATAGCTTATTTCTAAAATTAATTCCTGTGATTTTTGTTATTCTTGCAGGTTATTATTTATGGTGGGCTAAGAAAAAAGGTCACCATATTGTTGCATTAGCTACAGCGTCATTCTTGTTAATTATCATTGGTTATACAACTTACACGCAAATTTTATTGCGTTCCAATGCTAATTCACCAATGAACGAAAACGAACCAAAGAATTTGGAAAGATTAGTGTCCTATCTTGGTCGCGAGCAATATGGTTCAGCACCAAATTGGCCCCGCCGCTACCAAACTGATAGCTACTACACTCAATTCTATACCAAACAAGAAGAAAATAACGAATATAGATATGGAATTTGGTATCCGCCAACAAAGAAAGAGGTTTACAAAGAAGACGGAACTGGATTTTTAGTGCCTGAATTTACAAAAGTAAATGCTGCGGGTGAATTGAGTTATTTGTGGAAATATCAAATATATCATATGTATATCAGATATTTCTTATGGAATTTTGTGGGACGCTCAAGCGATATTCAGGATTCCGGAGTTGCATGGTTTGATACACGCGAAGCCGATGTATTGAATGCAAATACAGGCTTTAAGGAAATTTTTCCTGTTAGATTTTTTGCTTTACCATTATTATTTGGATTAATTGGATTATTCTTCCATTTTAGCAAAGACAAGAAAATGGCATTCGTTTTCTTGTTGATGTTTTTGATGATGGGCGTTTTGGCAGCAATTCAGCAAAATCAACAAGAGCCACAGCCACGCGAGCGTGATTATTTCTATTCGGGTTCGTTTATGGTATTTGCAATGTGGATAGGTGTTGGTGTTTATGCAATTATCGATAATTTGAAAAAATATCAGAATAAAACATTTATTCCAGCATTAATTGTATTGATTTCAATGATTTTAGTACCTGTAAATATGGCAGCAGGTGGTTGGAAATTGCATAGTCGCGCAGGTAATTACTTCCCATTTGATTATTCTTATAATATTCTTCAGTCTGTGGAACAAGATGCGATTGTGTTTACAAATGGTGATAATGATACATTCCCTGTTTGGTATTTGCAAGATGTGGCTGGTGTTCGTCGCGATGTAAGAATTGTGAATTTAAGTTTGGGTAATACTCTATGGTATATCGATCAATTAAAAAATCGCCAACCTTGGGGAGCTCAGAAAGTTCCAATTAGCATCCCTGACGATAGTTTGCAGGTGTATGATGAAACTGACCCAAGAGCATATACTTATGAATTTTCCGAAGCTCAAAATATTACTCTAAATGTTCCAGCAGAAGAAATGGCGAAATATACTAATGACGAAGCCTTGATTAATGATCCTAAGATGAGATTTACGTATGTCGGTCAAGATTATGGCGAATATGATGGCAAACAGGTTTATTTATTCCGCGTTCAAGATAAATTAGTATTTGATATTCTAAGAACTAATAATTTCAAAAGACCGATGTATTTCTCCGCTACAGTAGGCGAAGATGTTTATATTGGGCTTAAGCCATATCTTAAAAGAGGTGGCTTGGCTTTACGAATTACTCCTGTTCAGCAAAGTTTTGGCGGCGATGTTCCGCTTGATATTGAAATTATGGAAAAATGCTTATTGAACTATGATAATAGCGATAATTTCACTAAAACTCCAAAATATGGCTTTAAATATCGTAATTTGAATAATCCAGCAGTATTTTATGATGAAGTTCATCGCCGTTCTATCGAAGGCTATCGCTTGATGTTCTTGTCATTGGCTCAAGCATTAATATCTGAACGTAAAGACAATGCTAAAGCAAATAAAGTATTGGAAACAATGGACAAAGTGATTTCGCAGACACAATTTCCAATAGATTGGAACTTGACTGCAAGGATTGCCGATTTGTATTCACAAGTTGGTAATAAGAATAATGCCAAGAAATATGCTTTAAAAGCAATCAGTCAAACAGAAGAAGCCCTTGCTGCAAATAGAGTAATGAACGAAATGGTGCTTTATGATTTGATGGGTAAGTATCAAGGTCCATATACTACTATGTCCGATATGGCTTATTTAATTGGTGATTACGCATTAGGTATTCTGAAAATTCAAGAAACAATTGCTAATGCAAAAGCGATGCTTGGCTCATTGCAAAGCAACCCTGAGTATGCACAATACGCCCAATTTATAAAAGGCAATATTCCAATGCTTTATTATAAGATATTAACTCTACAAATGGAAGAAGCCGAAAAGAAAGGCGGCAAAGAAGCACAAATTAAGTTTATTCAAGAAGAAATTCAAAGAATGGATAAATCTACAGATCCAGATTATAAAGCATTGATGCCACGATTGCAACAATTTTTAAGTCAGCCCCAACCCATAACTGATACTGCACAGAATGACTAATTTGTCGATTGTCATACCAGCTTATAACGAAGAAGAGCGACTCCCTCGCTCTCTTCGTTCTATTTTGGACTTTTTTGAACAGAGGAATGAATCTCCTGAAATAATTGTTGTTGATGATGGTTCATCTGATAATACTTACGAAATAGCAAAGAACTATCAACACGGAGTAAAAGCTATCTCGTTAGGTAAAAATCGTGGGAAAGGTGCAGCAGTCCGCACGGGAATGCTTGCCGCTACAGGTGATTATATTCTATTCTGCGATGCAGACCTTTCCACACCAATTTATGAAATCGATAAACTTTTCAATCAATTACATAATGGTTATGATATTGCAATAGGTAGCCGTGCCATTGATAAAAGCCTAATAAAATTACACCAGCCCGCTTACCGCGAAATAATGGGCAAAACATTCAATAAGTTTGTGCAATTCATTACAATAAAAGGAATTAGCGACACACAATGTGGATTTAAGTGCTTCAAAAATAACACAGCAAAGGAGTTATTCTCGTTGTCTAAGATTGATGGCTTTAGTTTTGATGTAGAAATATTATTTTTAGCTAAAAAAATGAAATACCAAATAGCCGAAGTACCAGTGGAATGGTTCAATGACGAAAAGACCAAAGTTCGTCCAATACTCGACCCCATCAAAATGCTCATCGAATTATTCAAGATTCGCAAAATCCACAAATAGTGCAAAACTCCAAATAATCTTTAATTAATATTTGTTGCTTAATAAAAGAAATATTTATAATTTTGCATAATTAATTAGAATTATTATGCAAGATAAAAATTATTTTAGAAACAAAATTGAGAATATGTTTATATCTCTCAATCAAGATTTGCAAGAGATACAAAATGTACTTTCTTCAATAATTATTACAACAAAAGAAAATCTAAAAAAATAATTCATCATTTATAATTTACAATTCACAATTCACAACTATGAAAAATAGCGAAATAATCATATTTAAAACATCAGATGAAAAAGTATCTGTAAATGTTATTATGGAAAATGAAAATGTTTGGCTTACCCAAGATCAAATGGCAGAGATTTTTGGTGTGCAGAGACAGGCTATTACTAAACATTTGATTAATATCTATAATGAAGGAGAACTTGAGGAAAAT
>DYPF01000360.1 GCA_020720105.1 Chloroherpeton thalassium | reverse complement strand
TCAAAACCGCCGTACCGAATTTGTGATAGTGGGAATGTGATTTCCGTTTTCGGAAGTATTACAATTTAATTATCATTTTGGCTTTCACTTCAGAATGACCTTTTAAAAGCAACTTGTATACTCCTGGCTCAAGATTCTGAATATCAATTTCGGATTGAGTATCTTCAATTATTCTCTCATAAACTAATTGCCCAGTCATAGAGAAAATCTCAACCTTTCCTTTTTTAGCCTTCATAATTGTAAAAAGACCATTTGTTGGATTTGGGCTAATTGCCAGTTCATTAGAGACAAATTTATCAATCGAAGTACTTGTAAAATAGATGCTATCAGAACGTGTAATACAATTATTTTCGTTTTCTGATGTGACATAATACCAGCCCGTTTGATTTGGTGTAAAAGATTGACTATTAGCTCCGTTGATTAATTGATTGTTGAAATACCACTGATAATTAGCTTCACTTGATGCATACAAAATGTTTTCAAATAGTGAAATAGATATGGTGTTTTGCTCATAAAAACTAAGGTTGATATTCAATATGCTATCCCATCCTAAATTAGTTGTTAAAGTATCGTAAAAGGTACCGGCAACAGTATGATATTGGTCTCCAGCAAAAAGTGAATCCCCATAGCATAATGTGCTATCTATTTCAGATCCCGTGAAAAATGAAAACCCTTTATAATAAAACAATGTGGGAAGGCCTCTTACACCAAAATTCCCATTTAAAAAGACGCCATTCATTTCAAAATCACACGCTGTAGCAAGATTGTTTGGCTGATTGATAACGGCTAAATATTGTGAATAGGCTTCCATGACATATATTTTTCCGTTTGGTCCTAACTGTAATGCACCAAATCCATCAACACCTGAGCCCGACGAGCCTAATTGTTGAACAATAACAGGAGTTGCACCCGCTTGAGTTATATCAAATTGATATATCGTAGAAGGTGCACTGTTAGATTTAACGGTTGACACATATAAAAACTCCTCATTTGGCGAGAACTCTATACCATATACGTCATATAAATTCGAATTTGACGAATAGGGGTTAGACAACTGGCCTGTACCTCTGTTGAAACTAAACAATTCCACTTTATTTTGTCTAAAAATGGCAGCGGCTATTTTTAGACCAGAAATACTTGCTTTTAAATATCCCATCGAATTTGTATACCCGTTACTTTGAGAATTAGTGCTTGTGCCTCCTTGGTGAATAGAGCCTACAGCAGAAACCACAGGTGTGGTTTCGATGCCGTCTTCTGTAACTAAATAAGCAACGAACTCATTTGAATTCCAACGATGTGCAATTACCCAAACATCGATATTGTTTTGATGCATCACAGAAGTTAGTTTTTCTGCTACTGGAGTCTCTAATAATACATTTTTAACTGTTACAGCTCCAAGTCCGCCATCATCATTGATATCGACAACTGAATAACACAAGCCATCTACTAAATGGCTCTCTGCATCGTCCACTGTAAAAATATGAAACAAATGATCTGAACCTGGCTTCGGCACAATAACCGAAGACTGAGTAGAACTAATAGACCCCAATAAACCAGAGCCATTCGACATAATCTGATGGTTTCTATTAAACACGGTTGTTCCATCTGTATAGAACAATAGATTTCCATTCATGTCACCAATAGTGCTACAGCCTTCGTAATTGTTAACTTGGCCTTGACCTGTAGTTATTGGTATTCCGGTGTTAAAATTAACGCCTGCATGATTTCCGAAAAACCAATTCCATGCAGTGTTTTCTTGACAATAGGCATCAAATGTAAAGCCCACAAAAAGAATAGTAAATAAGTAGTATTTCATTAGAAAATTATTTGATATGCAATATTAATTAAAATTTCAATATTTTTTTCAAAAAACTCGAGTTTATAAACACCTAGAGATTTTTAAAAAATATTTCCTATTTTTACAGATTATTCGAGCTAATTCGGCAAACTAATAAAAAA
>DYPF01000359.1 GCA_020720105.1 Chloroherpeton thalassium | reverse complement strand
GATGCGGGCAAAAACTGAACTCGCTTATAATCTCCTTTCAAACCTAATCGTCATTACTGTGATTCAAAGAACTGCTACCGCCCGAACAAGCCTTAAAATTGCTCCTTTTAAAAACCAAAGCTATTCGAACGCAAAAAAATTGGGTTGTAAGTAACGGCTGGCGGTATAAAATCGTTGGGGGTTTCGGAGCACTTCACTATCAAGATACAATAAACTTTGTTGCGAGAACGAAAGCTCGATTAACCGCCTAATCCCCAATGTTTTATGACCGCTTGTTATAGCCAGTTGATATTGTTCATTATCTTTTTACATTTTTTGATTTTTCGTTTATTTCGTTTCTGATTATTTCATCACACGCTAACTTAATTAAATCCTGGGTTTTAAACGCTAGTTTGCTGTCAGTTGCATTCCAAATTACTTCCTTTTCCAAATTGATGTCAAAAATCAGTCTATGCTGGTAAATAAGTTCAGGTTTTTCAAAAACATATCCATCATTACTATCTGCTATAAAACCTTTCCAAAATGAAATATGTAAACTTGAATCTTGCAAACTATTGAAATATGGTTGAGACCATAAAATTTGGAATGTATAATTATCCGTATTTACTTTAATTTGTTGTCTATATTTAGTCGCAACCCGTATTTGTATTTTAGTCTTTTGTGCATAAAACAATACTTTTTCTTTTACTTCATTGGTTATTTTGTCAATTTCATTTTTTGCAAGATTTAATCCTTCATCAGACGATAAAATATTTTCAATTTCTCTATTAAGTGCAATACGCTTATTATAGTTGTCTGCAATATCAATTAATTCATCATTCTCCTCGTTTTTTGTTAAGTCAATTGATTTGCTTTTTTTTGGTTTTTCAACTTGAGGCTTATCAAAAATAATTCGCAATAATTCAAAAAATCTAGAACTAAATACTGTATCATCTTTCATGTCATGATACATTTTCGTTTTTAGATATTGTGGAATGCATGTTTCTTTATTACCCAAACGTATTATTGGAATTACTTTTTTCAAGAGTTGGTTATCAAACATTTCAGATGTTATCATTGAATATTCAAAACCTACTCCTCCATCTCTTTTATTAGCCTTTAATTTGTAATTTGGAGTCAAAATGACAATAATCTTATCAGCAGTCATTCCTTTCTCCATAAAATATGTCATGTCACTTCCAGCAGATAGTTCATATTGATCAAATATTACATCAATTTCATTGTATTCCTCGAGTTTGTTTGCAACCTTTAAAACCCAATCTTTGTGAGCTTCATTGTCCCAAGAATACGAAATAAATACTTTCATAATGTTGTGGTTATTTTTAATAAATAAAAAGTTCTTTCAAATTTTAAGAAACTGGTACTTGCGTACCAGCCCAAATTGTTACTTCTTAGCTTTAATGTTGAACCAATGCCCAACGCTAATGGTAATTTCTCTGTATCTGAATACTGCAAGCACCAGAATAATCCATAGAATTGTTTCCATGTTAAATTGATTATTTTTCAGCACACGATATTCTGTGTACCGCCCTATACAGTCTTAACTCGCTGTATAGAAATCTTAAATGTTTTCAAAGAACTTTGATAAAAATGCCAATTAGTGTACAAGAATAATTGTATCATCATCATGGACAATTGTTACAGTTAGACCAACTCGGTATATTTTACTTAGTATTAATTGCAAAGTTTCTTGATTTGAGCATTCGATGTTAACCACATCAGGTTGAATTGTTTTTGATGTACTTATTTTAGTAAACCCATGTAATACTACAATTTCGTCAATAAATTGAACTTTTAGTCCTTCTGAAATTCCTTTTTCTATTGTTAGTGTCATATTTATAATATTTTAGATTAATTCTTTGTCAATTTAAGCACTGTATTTTTTTTCAATTGGCTATAACGGTCGAGGCTAACCACAGGCAGGGCTTTCACCGAACCAAATTAATTCACCGCTCTTCAAA
>DYPF01000079.1 GCA_020720105.1 Chloroherpeton thalassium | reverse complement strand
AATAATTCTTTTTAATAATTTTTTTAAGTTAATTATATGAAAACATTTTATTTTAAAAGTAAATTGGCAGTCTTGGGATTATTCCTTTTAGCGAATACTATTCTTTCTGCTCAAGATCAGTCAATTCTTATTAACCTCCACGATGCAGTCAAATCTGTAAAGCAATATCACACGTCTGAGAAATTTAATTATGATGTAGATAATGCAATCGATGATGGCTTAGCAAATTTACAGCAATTGGAAATTCCCAAGAATGCAGCTTTTGTATTTGATATTGACGAAACTGCTTTGTCTAATCTTGAGTATGAATTGCGATACAACTTTGGATATGACCCCAAAACTTGGGATGAATGGATTAAAGAGGCAAATGCAACGGCAATTCCAGGAGTTAAGCGTTTGTATGATTCGCTTATTGCTCGTGGAATTAAGATAATATTCATCACAGGACGGAATTTTGCACTAATCAAAGATACTGAACTAAACTTGAAAAAAGCAGGGTATAATCTTTACGACACTTTGATTTGCAAGACTCCAGAATTTAAGGGAAAGAAAGCAGTAGAATATAAGAGTCAAATCCGCAATGAATTGTCTAATAAATATAAAATTATAGGTTCTGTTGGCGACCAGTGGAGCGACTTGGAAGGTGGCTGGACGATCATCAAGATTAAAATACCTAATTATATGTATTTTATTGAATAAAAAATATAGATTAGGAACAATTATACAATTTTTTTCGTAATTTAGTTTTGTAAAAAACTATTTTAAAATTTATTTAATAAAATAATGGAGATATAATGAAAAAGTTTTTCCTTCTTGTAATTTCTTTTGCATTAATTACAAGTTTTTCATCAGCTCAAACGCTGGAAAAGTTTACTGCCCGCGATGCTTACGAATATGTTAAGCAACAAGGGACTTTAGATAATAAAGAAGCCATTTCGATTATAGCAATTGGTATGGCTAACGAAATGGTATCGATGAACGTTGATTTTGCCAGTGGTAAAGCAGATAATTGGACTATTGTTACTCGTTCTAAAGATATTCAAGATACTACAATGTACTTTTATACTATAACGAAGGTTGCTGGAATGATGATTGCAACTGAAAAAACAGAAATTGAAACAAATGCACAAGAAACTGTTGCAATTAGTACAGAAAATTGGATGAATTCAGATAAAGTTGTCACTTATTTACCCGAAGATGGAGTATTCCATAATTATCTAAAAGCAAATGAAGGCACACTTGAAATGTCAGTTATGACTTTTAGTAATATGGGAGTTGGTGAATTGTGGGCAGTAATGGCATCAGTAAATCAAGAGCAAGGCGATATGGCTGTCTGCTCGCTTGATGGTTATACGGGTGAACTAATACAATGCGAAGCACCTAATGCCGTGCAAAATCAACCTACTTTTATTCCATTTTCTATATATCCTAATCCAACAAGCGGTGTAGTAAATTTGGAATCTCCTGCAATGAATTCGGCAAATGTTGAGATTTACGATATTAACGGGAGTTTAGTTAATACAAGCAAGATGGAATTGAACGAGAAGTCCCAAATCGATTTAAGTGCATATTCTAATGGTATTTATACAATTATCATTCGTGGCGACAAACAAAATATCATCCGCAAAGTGATTTTAACAAAATAGGAATTGCAAAGTAAATAATTCATAAATTAGAAAACACATAGGTGGCTGTCTAATAAGACGAAAATATTTCAATATTGTCATTCCTTTGCAAACGGGAATCCACTGCTATAGAGGTTTTTGGATTCCCACTTTCCCCACTTTCGTGAGGATGGAAATGACTGCAAAGCTGACTTACGAGACAGCCTCTACGGGATTTATGAACTTCCTTATTCGCGGGGAATGGCATCAAGAAAACAATTTTTATATACTTTTTAAAATAATTCTCTGACATATTCTTTAATTATGGATATGTTAGAGATTTTTTTTAAATTAAATTAAATCAATTAGAATAAAATAGAGAAAGTGGACAATACATTTTTAGTAACAGCTCGTAAGTATAGACCACAAACATTTGCCGATGTTGTAGGTCAGAATCATATCACACGAACCTTGAAGAATGCAATTTTACAGAATCGGGTTCATCATGCATATTTATTTAATGGACCTCGCGGAGTGGGCAAAACCACAACAGCGCGAATTTTTGCTCGTGCGTTAAATTGCCTAAATTCAGTAGACGGAGAGCCTTGTAATATTTGCGAATCTTGCAAGAACTCGTTAGATAGCCGATCGCTCGACATCATCGAGATAGACGGTGCTTCCAATAATAGTGTTGATGATATTCGTAAATTGCGTGAGAATGCCAAATTCCCGCCAGTGCAGAGTAAGTATAAAATGTATATTATTGATGAGGTTCACATGCTCTCCACAAGTGCATTTAATGCCTTGTTAAAAACATTGGAAGAGCCTCCAAGCCACTTAATTTTCGTATTTGCTACAACTGAACCACACAAAGTACCTCCGACTATTTTATCCCGCTGCCAAAGATATGATTTTCGCAGAATGGAAATTAACGATATTACTCGTCAATTAAGTTTTGTTGCTAATAAGGAAGGAATTGTCATAGACGAGCAATCGCTTTTTGCGATAGCAAAAAAAGCAGACGGCTCGATGCGTGATAGCGAAAGCGTTTTCGACCAAGTTGTATCATATTCTGGTAATAATATCGAATATTCTTCATTAACAGAAGCATTACATTTGATTGACGAAGATTTTTTCTTTGAGATTACAGATAATATTTTTACAAATGATATACATAAAATGTTTGAAATTGCCGAGCAAATTACAAAGAAGGGTTACGACTATGTAGAGACAATCAATGGGCTTATCGAACATCTTCGTAATTTACTATCTGTAAAAGCAACCAAAGATACTACTTTCTTGCAAGTTTCTGACCCAACAAAATTAAAATTCATTCAATCATCGCAAAAATTCTCTACATCGGATTTACTTAGAATAATTCAATATGTTACAAGTTCCGAAAACCAAATTAAATTTTCAAGTCAACAAAGAATCCGTTTTGAATTGATTCTTTCGTACTTAGCTTCTATGGTAAATTCAACAAATTTAGCTGAAATCATCAATTCAATCAAATTAGACCCGATCCAAACTGAAAGCAATGTTATAACCCCGCAACCCAAAGCACAAGTCCCAGAAAAAACACAAGTTACAATTATACAAAGCACTCCTAAACCCACACAAGCTAATCCACCAATGAGTGAAATTCAATCTGCAAATAACAAAACTGCAACTCCTCAACCATCTAAATCGTTAGACGCAGACTTAATTTCAGCAAAAGTTTTACAGAGTAAGTGGGACGACTTTTTGATTGACAAAGCAAATGCTGATAATATGTCTACAACATTGAATCAGCAAAAAGTGGAATTTGCCGAAAATAAAGTGATTATTCATTTTACTTCCGAAATAATATTCAATAATTATAATGAAATTATCATTAAAAAGAATTTGAAAAAAATTCTTGACGAGTATTTCAAAGGAAATATTCAAATTGAAATGATTTTAGATAAAAATTCAAGTTCGGAGAACAAAATTGAGTTACCTAAACCAAAACAAACCTCTAAGAGCGACTCAAGCCCTGAATTACACAAGAAAGTAATGGAAATTTTTAACGCACAAAAAATAAACTCATAAAACAAAAATTAAAATGAAACAGATACTTGAAAAACAAATATAGAAAGGATATGAATATGGCTTTAACAATAAATACACTCGCACCTGATTTTCAGACAAAAACCGATCAAGATATCACAATTTCACTGACAGATTACCGAGGGAAATGGGTAGTTCTCTACTTTTATCCCAAAGATAATACATCGGGTTGCACCAAAGAAGCTTGTAGTTTTAATGATAATATTTCTGCTTTTAACGAAATTGATGCAGTTGTTTTGGGAGTTAGTCCCGATTCGGTTAAGTCGCACGTAAATTTCAAAACAAAATTTAATTTGAAATTCACTTTGCTAAGCGATACCGACAAGGAAATTTGTAAACTTTACGATGTTTTGGGCGAAAAATCAATGTATGGCAAAAAGTATCTTGGTGTGGTTCGCACTACTTATATTATCGATCCCGAAGGAAATATCCGCTGGGTAAACCCCAAAGTATCAGTTGAAGGACACATACAAGAAGTAATAAAGCAACTGAACAAATTGAGAAAATAATCTGAGATTCTTTTTGATAAGTGGTTGTTTCATTATTCAGTAGAATAAGTGTTATCCACTGCGAAAAGGAATAGAACAAACTTGCCTCAGCCCTTGCTGAAGCATAGGGCTGAGAGGAGATATACTTGTTTAACCCACGAATAAATTCGTTTTCTATTGTGGCAATCAACTTATTAGGAAGCCACATCCAAAGAATGAAGCATTAGTTTAAAATTCTATAAAATTTTAAAGATAAGTAATTATGATAGATACGCACTCACATTTATTTTCGGAGGATTTCGATAACGACATTAACGAAGTTCTACAAAATGCTTTTGATAGTGGCATTAAAATGATTTTGATGCCTGCAATTGAACCAAAAACATTCGACAAAGTGCTAAAAACAGCCGAACTTGACCATCGTCTATATTGCTCGATGGGTGTGCATCCGCATAATTCACAAGAATATAATCAAGAAGTAGAAGAAATGATAATTAGCAATCTTGCAAATCCCAAAGTGAAAGCAATTGGCGAAATTGGCTTGGATTATTATTATGATTTTGCACCAAAAGATATTCAGAAAGAAGTATTTATCCAACAAATTCGATTAGCAAAAAAATTTAACTATCCCATAATCGTTCATAATCGCGAATCAGATATTGATTTAATGCAAATTTTACGGCAGGAGCAATCCGAAAAATTAACTGGAGTTCTGCATTGCTTTTCGGGTGATACCCAAATGATGCAGGAAGCTATAGAAATGGGTTTTAATGTGTCTTTTACAGGCAATATTACTTTCAAAAAAGCTGATGATATTCGCGAAGTAGTTAAGAATACTCCGATAGAACACATTATGCTGGAAACAGATGCGCCATATATGGCACCAGTGCCAATGCGTGGCAAACGGAATGAGCCAAAATACTTAATAAAAGTAGCTGAAAAAATTGCAGAAATCAAATCACTAAATATCAATGAGGTAATTAAAATGACATCCAATAATGCAAAAAAGTTATTTAATTTGTTATCATTAACTTTATTTTTTGTTTTTACTTTTTTATTAACAAATAGCCAATTAGTATATTCTCAAAATGAAGATACACTAGACGAAGAAATTATAGATGAGGGAAATCCATATCCAAAGTTATTTGGCATTGGATTTACAGCTGGATTGAATACAATTGTAGATACATATTTGCCCGAAGGACAAGATATTTCTTATGATGGTTTGTTCACAATGGGTGGAAGTATTACTAGCTATCCATTAGATTTCTTATTTTTACAAGCAACTTATTTAAGTTGGAAAAACAATAAACCCTATGAGGATTCAAAGCAATTTGAAAAATATTTAGACCCAGAAAAAGGACAATTATACGAATTTTCATTTGGGCTAACTCCTAACCCACATAGTAAAATGAACTTTTTCGTTTTATCTGGTATTTCGTACTATCAACGAGATTATACGCAATATGATTGGATTACTAACACTGCTGGTACAAAGCTATATTTAAAGGATAATAAAATTGGCATACTTGCTGGATTAGGTTTTATTGCAAATATTCCAATTCAAGGTGCAGGCGTATTTACAATCAATGCAGAATGGAGACTGAACTTCTTAACTGAACATACACTATTGCCAGTGAATCCTCGATTAGCGCCGACAGACCCAAATTATACAAAAGAGACAGAGTTCTCTACATTTTTCTCTATTCCACGAGCAACAATATTATGGTATCCACCATTTAGCGAGTGGTTTTAAAAATTGCAATATAATTGCATAAAATGAAGATTAATTTCTAAAATCTAACCTTTATTATTATTAATTATAATTCCACAAAGAAGAATTAAAATGATTAAATATTATTAGTAATCTACTTCTTAATCTTGATCTATAAAATGAGCAAATCTCGACCTTTTCCCACCAAATTCATAACCGCAGTCTTTGCAGTGATATATTGGCATTCCATCATAAATACCACAGCCACCTAATTTTACTTCTCCTTTACTTGCTTTTTCTTTTGTTTCTGGTAATGGATATCCATAAACAATATCAACAATGTTTTCCGAATTACATCTTGGACATACTTTAGGTTTTAAAGTCTCTTCTGAATTTTTTAAGTTCGATTTCATAAAATTATATCCTTTTTAAAAATTTAAAAATTATTTTTTTTTCATTATCAAAAATAATGACAAGGTAAAAAATGTTAATAAATGAAAAAATTACTTCTTTCATATAATATACAAAATTTATTTATAATAATCTCTTTTTCTTGTTTTTTTCTGAAATTTAATATAAAATCAAAAAATTTAGTAATTTGTATTCTTAAATTATGAAAGAAAATAAAAGCAATCTAAAATCAGAATTAGGACTATTTACAACGATAGCAATAGTTGTTGGGGCTGTAATAGGTTCAGGAATTTTTAAAAAGCCTGCGTTGATGGCTGGAGAATTGGGTTCTCCAGAACTATTATTAATTGTTTGGATTGTAGCTGGTGTTATCACTTTATTTGGAGCTTTAACCAATGCCGAAGTTGCAGGGCTTATTTCCGAGACAGGCGGGCAATATATATTTTTCGAAAAAATGTATGGCAAGTTTATTTCCTTTATGTACGGTTGGGCTATATTTATTGTAATTCAAACAGGCTCAATTGCCTCGATAACTTATGTATTCTCGGAATACTCGCAATATTTTGTAACTTTGCCGAGGTTTCCGCACGAAATTGAGCAATCAATGATTTTGCATATTCCATTTATAGGAAATATTTTCCCATTAGAGAATATCGGTGTTAAGGCACTTACAATAATTATAATTGCTCTATTAACGGGCGTGAATTATGTTGGAGTGAAGTTTGGTGGGTCTATTTCTTCATTCTTTTCCACAACTAAAGTATTGATAATATTATTTTTTGTTGTATTTGCATTTGCTCTTTCCAATGGAAGTTTTTCAAACTTCAGTTCTGCTACTAATTCAATTGATATTGGCTCGAATACTTTATTTATGGGGATCATTGCTGCTCTCTCGGGCGCATTCTGGGCTTATGATGGCTGGAATAATGTTACTTATCTTGCAGGAGAAATCAAGAAACCCCAGAGAAATATTCCTTTGGGTTTGTTCTGGGGAACGATAATTGTAATAATAGTATATTTACTAATCAATGTTGCATTTATTTTTGTATTGCCAATACAAGAAATGGCACAATCTCAATTAGTTGCCGCTGATGCTGCACGCAAGATGCTTGGGAATATTGGAGGAGCATTCATTGCAGCCACAGTGATGGTATCAACATTTGGCACATCAAATGGTACAATAATGGCAAGTTCGCGGGTTTATTATGCAATGAGTAAGCGTGGAATGTTTTTCGAGAATATTGGTAGAACTCATCCAAAATTCCTTACGCCCGCCAATGCACTGATTCTGCAATTGGTTTGGTCGTCTTTACTTGTTCTAAGCGGTACATTTGACATATTAACCGATATGCTAATTTTCGTAAGTTGGATATTTTATATGCTTGGTGCAGCGGGAGTTTTTATTCTCCGAAAGAAGATGCCCGATGCTCCCCGACCATATAAAGTGATTGGATATCCAATAATTCCGATAATTTTCATTGTATTTGCATTTTTTTTCGTAATTTTCACTTTGTATAATGATATTGAAGGATATATTAATGGAAGGTATCAAATAATCAATTCTTTATTTGGATTATTATTGTGTTTTATTGGTATTCCATTTTATTTTTTCTTCAAAAATAAAAATAATCAACAATCTTAAAAATTGGAGTAAATTATGGCAGCTGAAGTATTTATCATTCATCCAAAAAATCCTGAATTCCGAAAAATTCAGGCAGTTGCTGAACATTTGAACAATGGATCAGTATTAATTTATCCAACCGATAGCGGTTACGCTCTTGGTTGCAAACTTTCCAATAAATCTGGTATTGACAGAATTAGACAATTAAGAAATCTTGAAGAAGGAAAATTTCTAACTTTTCTTTGTGATTCATTAGTGCGTCTCTCCGACTTTGCCCGCGTTTCAGACGAAGCATATAAAACAATGAGAGGATTAATTCCTGGTCCTTATACATTTATCTTGCCTGCATCAAAGCAAGTGCCTTATTTTGCACAAGATCATAAACGAAAGACAGCGGGCATTAGAGTGCCTAATCATACGGCAACGCAAATGCTTCTGGAAGCAGTAGGCGATCCAATTATTTCGATATCTGCAAAAATTGCAGACAAACCCAACTCGACAATAGATGAAATATTCGACTTTTATGCTAAACAAGTTGATGTTGCACTCAAAATTGACGAACCTGATTTTGATGGAGATTCCACAATAATTGATATGACTGCCGATGAATTTGCGATTGTCCGCGAAGGTGCAGGAATGGACAAATTAAAAGACTTCGTATATTTTGAGGAATAAAGAAAAAGTACATTTAATAAGAAACCTCCTATTTTAATTAATTCGATAATGAAAGAAAATAGGAGGCTTTTTTAATTATGAAACTTCTTATTTAATTTAATGCTGAATGCTATTATTCAGGCTTTGAATTTAACGTGGAGATAAATAAATAACTATTTAAAATAAACTTCTTGCAACAATCGTTTTAAAATTGTAATTTTGTAATTAATATAAGTTGAATAAACAATTTATTTACTCTAATATTGTCTAAATTAATAGTTTAATTGCAGGTTTAAAAAGATGAACAGACTTCTTATCATCACAATTTTGCTATTTATTGTAGCAATCAAATTAGTTCCCCAAACCACTTCAATTACTATTTACAATAATAATTTTGGTGTTGTAAATGAAATTCGCGAAATTGAAATATCCAAAGGAACTTCCACAATCAAAATCACCGATGTTCCTAAAAGTATAATGCCAACTTCTGTAAGCATCAAACTTGATGGAACAATTCTTGAACAAAATTATCAGTATGATTTGGTTTCGTTGAACTCACTTTTGCAAAAATATATTGATAAGGAAGTCAAATTAGTTAATAATTCAAGCAAAAAAGATGAATTAATTACTGGTAAATTGCTCTCTATCATTGGCGACCAAATAGTACTCCAAACTCCCACAAATCTAATTGCATTTCCAAACATTAATGATTTAACTTTGCAATTGGATAATTTGCCTGATGGTTTGCTTACTAAACCTACATTAGTTTGGCTTGTTTTAGCAAATAAAAGTGGCAAGCAAAAGGTTGATTTCTCGTATATGACCAATGATATAAAATGGGATGCAAATTATGTTGGAGTATTGAATGACGAAGATACCGAAATGAGTTTCAATGCTTGGGTTTCCATCGAAAACAATTCAGGTGGCACATTCAAAGATGCAAAACTAAAATTAATTGCAGGAGAAGTTGAGAACAATTTAAGGGGATATGCCGATTTTACCGGACATTTAGAAACTCCTGTTATGGCAAGATATGAAAAAAATTCAGCTCCCGAATTTAAAGAAGAATCGTTTTTCGAATATCATTTTTATGAGTTGAACAATAACACAACTATCGCGAATAATGAAATTAAACAAATATCACTCTTCAATATTCCTAAAATCAAAGTAAAGAAAAGGCTCTTGCATTCGAATAAATGGAAAAATAATACAAATGGCAAGATTGACGTTTATATTGAATTCGATAATTCCAAGATAAATAATTTGGGAATGCCACTGCCCAAAGGTGGCGTACAAATCTTTAAAACTCACAATAAGGCAAATGAATTTATTGGTGCAGATGCAATCGAGCACACAGCTACTGACGAAAAAGTAGATTTGAAAGTAGGAACTGCATTTGATGTTTTAGCCACCGAATTAATAACAAATAATTCTTATCGCGAAAAAATCTCCGAAGCAACCTACGAAATTACGTATAAGAACAGAAAAGATGAACCTGTGGAAGTAGAAGTCCAAAGAGAAGTGGGAGCAAATTGGGAAATTTTGCAAACTTCTCACCAATGGGAGAAAGTTGATGCATCAACAATTAAGTATATTCTTAAATTAAAGCCCAAAGAAGAAGTAATCTTGAAGTACAAAATAAGAAATGAATATTAAGTTGATTTGAGAATTTGAATTTTTGAAAATTTTTGGCTTTCCACTCTCCGTCCGTTCATTGAGATGAGCGAAGTGGAGGGAGCGGAACGGCTGAAAGTAAGTTAGAGCCGCTAATGCACTTCTTTAACCGAATAGCTGTAACTATCAGTGGCATTGAACCTACTTGTTGTTAGGCACATGGCATTATTCTTTCTTTCGGTCTATTCTTTTTAAAATATTCTACAATTTCTTCCTTTGACAAATCAGCAATATCATTACTAATTTTATCTCTCATTTGACGCATAAATCCAACTGCATCGAATTCCTTTGTTTTATTTTCTTTAGTTTTCATATTTCATAAATTCTCTTGGTGACCTAATATCTATCGTACTGTATCCTAATTTGATGTTTACAGAGTTATATCCTCGTATTCGTTCTACATTTACAATATGTTTAAAATTCCAGCTTATTAAATAATCGGCTTTGTGTAAAGTAGCAAGGGCAATATGTAAGCAATCATCAAAGCTTGTCTTACCTACAACGTTTTCCTTTATGTAATTGATTGCAAGTTCAACAGAATCTTCTGTTACTTCAATAAATTCTACAACATCTAAAGGCAACCCTCGAATTAATTGTTTAACTCTCTCTGGTGCATTTTCTAGTTCTCTTTCAGTTACTGAAGAATATATTATTCTTAATTCTTGGTTTTTAATTCTCAAAAACAAAGGTTTTGTATATTCTTCAAATTCAGAATCAAAAAATCCTCCAAAAACCGATGTATCTAAGTAAATTCGTTGTTTCATCTTCACTTTTTTGTCCAAATTTACAAAACAAACTCAATAATCGTTACGGTGTGGTTTGCCCGTCCTATGTTAAACTGACGCATCGCAAATCAAACTATTGTAAATATTTTGTTTAGCTTACGAGTGGCGATGGGTTGCTTAGGCGAACTTAGCTTGGCTCTCCGTCCGTTCATTGAGATGAGCGAATCTCGAGCGGGTATGTGCCGTAAGGGATTGCGGGAGACTTCCCTGTCGAGTTACACAAAAGTAAAAGCGGGCTAAAAACATTGAATAACCAACTGCTCCGAAAATTATTTATACCACG
>DYPF01000358.1 GCA_020720105.1 Chloroherpeton thalassium | reverse complement strand
CTTTAATACAAGCTCCGGATAGAACACAACAACGTCTCCGAATACGACTTTTAATGCAAGCTCCGGATAGAACACAGCGTCTTCCAATACAACCTTTAATGCAAGCGCTGGATAACCTACATTATCTCCGAACACAACTTTAAATGCAAGTTCTGAATATACTATAACGTCTCCTAACACAACATTAAATGCAAGTTCGGGATAGAATGCAACGACTCCGAACACAACCTCCGGATAACTTACAACTTCTCCGAATACCACCTTTAATTCAAGTTCAGGATAACCTACAGCATCTCCAAACACAACTTTTAATGCTAGCTCCGGATAACCTACAACGTCTCAAAACACAACCTTTAACGCAAGCTCCGGTTAGCCTACAACGTCTCCAAACACAACGTTTAATGCTAGTTAAGGATAACCTACAACGTCTCCGAATACGACCTTTAATTCAAGTTCTGGAGAAAATACAACGACGCCGATTAATGCAAGTTCTGTATAAATTACAGCGACATACAACACAACCCTTAATGCAAGCTCCGGATAGAATACAACGTCCCCGAATACGACCTTTAATGCTAGTTAAGGATAGCCTACAACATCTCCAAATACAACATTTAATTCAAGTTCTGAGTAACCTACAACGAACACAACCTTTAATACAAGCTCCGGATAGCCTACAACATCTCCGAATACAACCTTTAATTCAAGTTCAGGAGAAAATACAACGTCTCCAAACACCACCTTTAATTCAAGTTCTGGATAGCCTACAACGTCTTCGAATACAACCTTTAATACAAGCTCCGGATAGAATACAACGACACAGAACACAACTTTTAATACAAGTTCTAGACCTAATGAAACATTAAATGAAACCACAAGTAGCATTACACCCTTAGATGAAAGTAACTGGCTTAATGAAACATTAAATGGAAGAACATTTGTGAAAAGAATATTGATTGATTAAACTGAATTCTCAATTTTCTTAGTGAGCTTATTGAAGGATATTAATACGGTGATGCTATTTACCTATATTATAGGACTAATAATATTCTTATCAATATTATTCATTGTTGCAAGATCTTATTTGGGCATTGGAAAAAAATCATTTGATGAATCCTTAAACAATCAAGCAAAAATGTAATTTGGATAAAACACTCTATGCGAGATAAAACAAATTTGATTGAATAATAATACAAAATCAATACATTATATATATTTACATGTATACTTTAGAAAAATCTATTTAATTGTAAATGAGTATTGTAGATTTAAAGCGGCATCAATTCTAAATATATATCTGTCTTTTTGTACTTCAATATAATTCATAAAAGAACTTATTATCAATGCACCCATATTCATTATGAAGAAAATCATAGTATGATAATATTCATTGATTCAATAAGGTCTGCTGCTGATAATTTTACAAAAGTTTGAGTGTGAAAGAATTTAATAAGGTGAAATTGTTGAATTGAGAGTGAAAAGTTAATAATAAAAGAAAATAAATTTTCTAATAACCAACAGATATATTTTCAGCTATTTAAGAAGAAACAATTACTATATTCTTAATTAAATTCTAACAGCAATTGAGTTATTGGACTTTATTATGATTAATGAATATTGAAGCAAACGCTTTAATATATAGTAATTGACTTCTAAACTAATGAAAAATTTACGATTGTTTAGACAAAATTAATAAATCTCTTCAAAATAGTTTAACAATTGATGTTAAAATCAAATTACTTTTATGTCATTTCGAGCAATTCGATATGTATTAAATATCTTACATTACATTGATCTAGATTGAAATTAATTAAAATTATTATCTGCAATATTATCACCATTACTTTCAAGAAAGAGAAAACTGAAATTTAGCTAATAAGCAAAATAACACTTTTTTGCAAGTGCCAACACCATTTGATGCTTGTAAAGTATATCCTCCAATGCAACGAGCGCATGAATTAATGCTATTTTGCCGAAGCA
>DYPF01000078.1 GCA_020720105.1 Chloroherpeton thalassium | reverse complement strand
TTGATTTTTGCTCAGATATTTTGGAAGTATTTGAACGAAATAATATTAATGGTCATATTGAATGGAAAAGATAAAGAATATAGTAGAATTGGCAAAACAGAACATCATAAAATTGAGAAAATCTGAATTTTAAAAAATCATTTCTATTTCTTTTTATAAATTTTCTTTCTGTGTCCTATCGTTAATAATTTTACAGATTTCATTTCATCGTCAATCTCATAAAGTATTCGGTAAATATCGCTTTTTAAGTCGTTCCATATAGTAATTGGAATTAACACATTGTTATTTTTTATTTTAAACATTACCATTCTTCATATTGATATTTTGGAAACACTATAAACAAGTTAATTCAAAAATAAGAAAAATTTATCAAAATTTTACACTTATTCTTACTTATATTCTGAATCTTTAGTTGATTTGATATAATTTCAACAAATTATCTATATAGTGGATTGGATCGCTTCTCGAGTTTCAAGTCTTGTAATTGTGGTGCATTTATCCCAAATTTCAAGTAAAAGCCACCATTGATGGGCGATGGCGACCAAGTGAAAAGCAAATTCCAGCAATGCAAATCTTTAGTTATTGTAAAATATGGAGTTAGAATTTCACCCGAAATAATATCAAATTGAGAACGAGCAGACAACTTCCAAGTTTTAGTAATATCCAAAGTTAAATCGCCATTAAGTGTAAAGTTCTTGTTATAGTTATTTATGGTATAATGACTATATGAATAACTAACAGCTAAATTAATGCTCCAAGGCAAATCCATTGGTGAATATCCAGGGAAACTATCCCCGAAGAAATCAAACAATTCTTCTTCTTCATTAAGTCTTTGCGAAAATCTTTCACCTGGTGCTATTGAATCTTTTGGAGTTTTGCTCACATCTTTACCAAATGTGCCTGAACTAAAACCACCTTTATTCGAGAATGAAGTGGAGAAACTCATTGATAAATTCGTCAATCTAAGTGGAAATTTATTTGCTTCAAGTAAAAATCTATCTACATACCTTGTTTGGTTTGTTGGCAAACCATTATTGTCGTAAATTATGTCTTCATCATAAAAAGTGAAATTAGCACTGCCCGTAAAATTCAGAAAATCTAATGCAGGTGAACGAAATTGCATACTTAATGGTGATAGCCTGAGCGAATCAGCACCAAAATTATAGCCTGTTCCAAAATTCAAACGTAATAATTCTAACTTCTTCTCTCCCAAAGAGTCATTTGTTTTGACTTTAACTTCAAAACTGTGCATATCTGAATATGATAAACTTTGGGTTAAATTCCCTGTACTATGCGAGCCTCCTTCATTTACGAAACGAGAATATTGAACATATTGATTAATTAATGGATTATAATAAGTGTCGTAAAATTCATAATTTGGATTGCCAAAATCAGGAGAAAATCTAAATGATATACTTGGATTATATGTATGACGGAAAGCAAGCAAACCTACGGAACTTGACTTAATAAATCCAAATAAACGATGCTTATCGTCCCACATACCATACAATTTTGTAGAAGTGGAAATGCCAAAACTATACCAATATTCCCAAAATAATCCATTTTGATAAGTATCAATTACACTCGAATCTGCTTCGTTAAATGACTTTGTAGTTCTACGGAAAAACGTATTTGCCGCAAAGGAGATATTAGGAGTAACAGTAAAATATCCAAATTTCGGCGAAATAGAAAGACTGGGATTATATGAGATGTATTTATTTTCGGATAATTTAAAAGATGTATCAATTACTGAAGTATCCCCAATTTGTACCTCTTTATATCCCAAATCTGAACTTTGCGAGTAGTTGCCTGTTGTATTCAAACTAAAGGAAATGTCTCGCAACCAACTATCTTTGGGTATTGCATCAATTGATTTTAATGGATATAGGTTTGGAATACTGTAACTAATTGGAATGCTTTGTGAATATTCATCAGTAATAATATTTTGGTTGCGTTGATAAGAAAGTGAAGTAGATGTTCCGTTTTCAAATGTACGAGAATAAGCAATATTAGAGGATATATTTTGAGTTACTCTATCTTGCAAATTTACTTGAGTGTTGCGGTTAAAATCTTGTGATGAAAAATTAAATGTACCATTAATATTTTGCCTCGGAGTAATTGTCTGATTATAACTTCCTGCAAGGCTCCAATTTTGAGTGTATTCTTGCAATGGATTATTGCGAGTGTAGCCATACTGGAAAGTTATATTGCTATTTAGCTCATTACCTATTTTTACTCTTGAACTATTTTTAAGAATAAATCCCCCTTTACTATAGAGGTTTAATCCAATTTGAGTGTCCCAATAATCGCTTGCAGCCCAATAGAATCCAAGATTTTCTAATATTACTCCTCTGTCGCTCGAAAAAAAGTAACTCGGCACAATCAAACCTGATTGCCTGCCTGTTTTATTTGGTAAATAAAAGCCAAAGGGCACAATAAATATTGGCATATCTGCAACATAAAAAATTAGAGGATCCACAAATACTTTGTCGCCCGTTACAACTTTCATCTTTGGTGAGCCAAAATAATAATGTGGATGAGGTGCTTCGCAAGTAGTATAACATCCATTTTCTACAAATAGTTCTTTGCCAGCAATTCTTTTTATTCTATCACCAAAGTAAAAACCTTGCTCCATCTGAGTTTCACCTAAATCAATTGAGCCTTTTTGCGATTTGAAATTGTACTTGATAATTTTACCAAAAAATTCTTCGCCTTTATCATTGAAAACAGGAAAGTTTGATATTTTCCCATAAGAATCTACAAATGGGCGGGCTTCCATTTGCGATTTATCCATATCCAATTCAATATAATGCGATTGCAATTTTTGGGTTCGATACACTAAATCTGCATTGCCATAAATTTTCAAAATATTATTTTTCTTGTTATAAACAATAGAATCGCGACCTTTAACAACAACAAGAGTATCTAAGTCGCCTTTCTTTTTAGCTTTTAAGCTATCTGTAGTAGTTGAATCTCTTGTTAATTGTTGCGGCTCAATAGGAACAAAATTTTGTGGAAAGATTGCTTTGAAGTTAAAAATAAATAATATACAACTAATAAGAAATATCCGAAAATATTTTTCATTATTCCTTGAATTAGTTATTTGTAAAATCATAAATGGAAAAAAGTTACTTGTTGTAAATTACAAAAATAACTGACGAATATGATTTAACAAACAATAAAAGTAAAATAAGAAAGATTGCAATAAATTTCACTATTGAATAAATTTGCCAAAATGAATTTCAGTTGGAGAATTTATTATCACAAAATATACTTGCGATTGAGGCAAATAATCAAAGACAATATTATTCTGAGAATTCCAGTCAAATTTAATTGTTTCGGTTTTATAAATTTGCCCTAACTGATTGTAAATGCTAATCTTATGCAAACCCGATTCTGTAGAAAAATATCCAATTTCAATTTGCCCATTATCCTTAGTAATGATTTCGATTCGTGGTGAGTGTTGATTGGTGAATTCAGTTAATCTATCGCCCCCCGCCTCGCAAGTAATTAAAGTAAATTGCAAGGAATCCGCAGAAGTAATTTGATTCAATAGCGAATTATTGGAAAAATTAATCCCTCTAAATTTAAAATTGCCCTGTTTTAAATTCCCAAGTAAAGGAATGCCTTGTACTTTCAATATTTCAATTCCAGCATCTGTAATGTTCTGGGTAGAAAATACACTTTGAATTTGCAACACTCTGGTATCGCCATCTAAATAATTTTGGATTATAGTATTCTGTGCATTATTTGTAAGTATTTCGGGATAAAACACACTTCGGGGAAACACTACTTCGTAAATTAGTGTGTCCGATAAAACTTGCTTACTTTCTATTGCTTTAATATTGATTGGAATTTCCAATAATTCATCTTTTGGATTGATGCTAATCAGGGTTGTATTGCCAAAAGCAAGTGAATACTTGCCATTATTTAATGAAGTAGCAGTTAAATTAATCATAAGTGAATCGTAACAATAACCATCGGTATAGTAAATTTTTGCTATGCAGTTCACGCTCATTGCGGGTTTGTCGGGAGTGAATGTAATCTGATAATCCAAATTGCTACCTCCAGCAATTGAAGCAGGAAAAGTAAAAGGAATAATACTGAACAAGCTGGCATCAGGACAATCAAATGTAATTTTCTCAATTTGCAATTCAATATCCGTAGGATTAGTAATTGTGAAATTACCCGAAGCAGTTTCGTTTTTGTAAACTGCGGGGAAACTAATATCAGTTTCATTGCTATTTAATGCGAAATCTTCAAATTTTGCTTTAATTTTGGTTTTAATTTCGATATTATCTCCATTTGTCACAAAATTGAATGTAGCGGTAACTTCAATTTCACCAACAACTTTCGTCATATTTGTTGCTTTAACCCAATAAAACACGGTGTCTTTAACATCTTTAATTGTAAATGGAATTTGCTTTGAAATAAAATACTCAAAATTTTCACTATTACTGCTTTCGTATTTTACACCAACGCATTCGGCACTCCCATTGGAAAGTAAATGGAAAAAGCTTGAGTCTGTTTTGGTTTGGCAAGGCGAAATTGACCCTAAATCTATTTCGGCAAAGCCCCCAATACTTGTTGTTGGAGCAAAAGCTTTTATTGGAATAGCCAAAATAGTATCGCACGGAGCGTTAATAATAACGTAAATTGTATCTTCGAAAAGCCCATATTGAGTTAAATTTAGCTTAAAGCCGATTGTTTTATCAATATTTGGTTTTAGATTATGTTCTAAATCAACTGTATCTAAAGTAATTTCACTTTTTTTCTTGTCAATCTTTTCAATGTTAATATCAAAACTTGAATTTGATTGGAATGAAATAATCCCATTATAATATTTGCCAACAATAATATCACCAAAATCCACTTCTGTGGTATTTATCGTATATTTTGCTCGCTCGCTTGTGGCATTAATTGGAATTTTGATAGTATCTTTTGGGGCTGGCAAATCAGTTGGAATATACAGAAAAGCAGATTTATTTCCTTCTACGCCTTTGCTTGCATCAAATTCAATAATATAAATTACAGAATTAGTTCCATCGTAGGGAGGCAAATCCAAGTCTTTGATTTTGGGATTAGCAACTCTAAAGTTGAAATTGTCGCCAACGATATGTTCATTTTTGAATAATTTTAGGTTTTGAGTGCTGGTTGCAGAATTTTTTACAACAATTGTATCGAAAACTTTTTTACAACTTGGGACAATGCCAAAATCATAGCTCGGTTTGCTTAATTCTACTTTGATTTCGGAACGAAGAGCCAAACTTGATAGGACAAAAAAAATAATTGCAAATATCTTATTCATCATTATTTACTTAAATTATTTACTTAAACAACAAAATTAAGAAATTTGCAATTAATTGCAAGTAATTGTACTTAAATTGTACTTAAATTGTACTGAAATTTTACTGAAATTGAATTATTTATCTAATTTATTATAATTTTTCGATAAAAATACATAACAATATTCGTTAAAAAAATTCAATAAACTACCCTTATTTTTTAGCAATAGGTCTGAAATATTAAGGATAATTCATCTATTTAATTCAAAATCAATAAAATATTATCTATGATAATCATTTCTTGAGCGTCCACCACGGTCGCGGTCTCCGCCACGGTCGCGATCTCCACCACCACGATAGTCACCACGATCTCCGCCACCACGATAGTCACCACGATTGCCACCATCACGGCGATAATCTCCACCACCACGACGATCTCCACCGCCACGATTACCTCCACCTTGGCTTTGGTATTCCACAAAGTTACCATCAGCATCTGGAATCAAAGCTTTTAAACTAAGTCTATATTTACCATCGTTAGTAATTTCAACTAATTTAATATCGATTTTATCCCCAACTTGTAGATACTTCGACACATCTTCCACTCTTTCGTGAGCGATTTGAGAAATGTGTAGCAAGCCTTGTTGTTTTGGTAGAAATTCCATAATAGCACCTAAGCCATCACGAATTTCTTTAACTACTGCATTATATATTTCTCCAACTTGTGGTTTGCGAATAATCTTTTCGATCATTTGCTCTGCTGCTTGAGCAGCTTCCAAACTTGTTGATGAAATTGTTACAGTGCCATCTTGGTCAATTACTATCTCGGTGTGAGTTTGTGATGTAATTGAGCGAATTGTTTCTCCACCAGAACCAATTACCATACCTATAGTGTCGGTTGGTATTTTCATTTTGTGGAATCGAGGAGCGTGTTCAGACACGTCTTCTCTTGGTTGATTCATTGTTTCGTTCATAATTCCTAAAATGTGCATCCTGCCTTCTTTGGCTTGATGCAATGCGGTTTTCATTATTTCGAATGAAATACCTTCAATTTTTATATCCATTTGGCAAGCTGTGATGCCATCAACAGTTCCTGCCACCTTAAAGTCCATATCACCTAAGTGATCTTCGTCTCCCAGAATATCGCTTAATACAGCGTAACCGTATTCTTCGAAAATTAATCCCATTGCAATACCCGCAACAGGCTTTTTCATTTGTACGCCAGCATCAAACAACCCCAAACTTCCTCCGCATACGGTTGCCATCGAAGACGAGCCATTGGATTCTAAAATATCAGAAATCAAGCGAATTGCATAAGGACAATCTTCTTCGTTAGGAAGCATTTCCTTTAATGAACGCCAAGCCAAATGTCCGTGACCTATTTCGCGGCGACTTGTCATCATTCTGCCAACTTCTCCTGTACTGAATGGTGGGAAATTGTAATGCAATAAAAATCTTTCTTGATAAACTGGATCCAAACCATCTATGGTTTGAGCATCTTTTTGTGTGCCTAATGTAATTGAACAAAGACTTTGGGTTTCGCCACGAGTAAATAATGCCGAGCCGTGTACTCTTGGTAATAAACCAACTTCACAAGTAATTTGACGGATTTGTTCCAAATTACGACCGTCTAATCTTTGCTTTTCTTCAACAATCATCCGGCGCATTTGTTTTTTCTCGTAAGAATTTACTATTTCCTTTGTCCATTTTTTGATTTTTGGAGCAATTTCTTCATTTTCACCGAATTTTGCTTGTGCTAATGCCAATGCTTTTTCGTCGAATTCTGCTCTTGCTGCTCCACGTTCTTTCTTAGTTGTAATTGTATGTATGTATTTTTCTAAATCTTCTTTAATTTCATCTACTACTACTGTTTTGAATTCTTCTGGAATTTCTTCAATAGGATGAACTCTTTTTTCAACTTGGAATTGTGCTGCAAATTGTCTTTGCAATTCATTCAATTCTTTGATTTTATTATGTGCAAATTCTAATGCTTCGATAAATTCTTCTTCGCTAATTTCTTTGCTTTCGCCTTCAACCATTACAATTGCTGTGTCTGTGCCTGCTACAGTTATGTCCATTTTTGACTTTGATGCATCTTCAAATTTTGGATTTATTACAAACTCGCCATCAATAAATCCAACTCTTACTTCCGACATTGGTCCGTGGAATGGAATTTCTGAAATCATCAAAGCTGCCGAAGCTCCTGTTGCTGCTAATGTGTCTGGATCTACTTCTGGGTCAGCCGAAAAAACATTTGCTATAATTTGAGTTTCAAAATGCCAATTTTTAGGTATCATTGGTCTTATTGGTCTATCAATTAATCTTGCATTCAATACTTCATTGTCGGTTGGTTTGCCCTCTCTCTTCATAAATCCGCCTGGGAATTTACCAGCAGCAGATAATTTTTCACGATATTCTACTGTTAATGGCAAAAAGTCAATATCTGGTTTTTCGTCTCTACTTGCAACAACAGTTACTAAAACCATTGTATCCCCTTGGGTAACCATCACCGAGCCACTTGCAAATTTTGCAAATCTTCCACTTTCTAAAGTGTAAGTTTTTCCTTCAAATTCAATTGAAGATTTTTTAATTTCCATTTGTTTTTTTTATTTAATTATAAAAAATTATTTATTCACTCTGTAAAATAAACTTCTTGTTATTTGTTAATATTATTATAATTGATAGTATCATCAATCCTGTATTTTCTAAAATCTTAGGTAGTCCCACTTGTTGTGATGCAATCTGCGAATAACAGCCACAATCAATATTCAATCCTTTTGCCATTGCTACTGCCACTCCCGAAGTGAATACAATAAGCATAAGCAGAATAATTGTAGCACTTGGCTTTTGTTTAATTCCAAAAATCACCAAAATACCTGCAATTAGCTCAATCCAAGGTAATGTTATTGCCGTTATATTTATTAAAATATTAGGTATAATTTGATAATTTGCTATTTCGTTTGCAAATTCTGCAGGATGGGCAATCTTGCCAACTCCAACAATCACAAACATCAAACCAATAATTATTCTTGCTAATAATACAATAAATGAATTGTCAACAAAATAATCAACCCAAATCTTTTTCATTAAATCAACTCTGTTTTTACTCTTTTAATCGTAGCTCCTAATTTTGCAAATTTATCTTCTATTTTCTCGTATCCTCTATCTAAATGATAAATTCTTAACACTTCGGTACTGCCCTCCGAAATCAAGCCAGCCAATACTAAGGCAACGCTTCCACGTAAATCTGACGACATTAAAGTTGCACCTGATAAGCTTTTGCCTCCATTTATGATTGCAACATTATCCACCATCTTAATATCAGCTCCAAGCCTTTGTAATTCGGGTATATGCTTAAATCTGTCTGTATAAATAGTATCTGTTACTTTCGACATTCCTTTGGTAGCCATCATATATGCAACCCATTGTGCTTGTAAATCTGTAGGCAAACCGGGATAAACAGATGTTGTAAAATCAATTGGTTTTGGGTCTTCGTCTTGTTTTAAATAAATTGTATCACCATTTACATCAATTTCCGAGCCTGAATCTTCCAATTTAGCCAAAACACTTGATAAGTGGTAAGGATTTACATTTTTCAACTCAATTTCGCCTTTGGTCATTGCTGCTGCAATCAAAAATGTTGCTGCTTCAATTCTATCAGGAATTGCCACTTCATCTACAGCATTCAAACTTGTAACGCCTTGAATTTCCAATTCGGTTGTTCCAATGCCTTCAATTTTTGCTCCCATTTTTACCAAAAATCTTGCTAATGCAGTAATTTCGGGTTCCAAGGCAGCATTTGTAAGCAGTGTTGTGCCTTCAGCTAATACAGCTGCCATCAGCATATTTCCGGTTGCACCAACACTCGATACATCAAAATGAAAACGAGCACCTTTAAGTTTCTTTGCTTTAGCATTAATAAAACCATTCTCAATTGTTATTTCCGCACCAAGTTTTTCCATTCCTTTTAAGTGCAAATCCACTGGTCTTGGTCCCCAAGCACATCCGCCCGGAAGTGATACTTTTGCCTCGCCAAAGCGTGCAAGCAAAGGACCTAAAACATAAATGGAAGCACGCATTTTCTTAACTAATTCATAAGGTGCTTCGAATTTATTCAACTCGCGAGTATCTATAAACAAACTATTTTCATTCAATTCGCAAAATGCACCCATCGAATTCATCAATTGGGACATAGTCCAAACATCACGCAAATTAGGTGTATTTGTTATATGATAAACACCAGTCGCAAGTATCGTTGCTGGTATTATAGCCAGTACTCCATTTTTCGAACCAGAAACCGAAATGCTTCCTTTTAATCTTTTTCCGCCGCTAACTACAAATTTATCCATTAATTTATTATTTTATTTAAATTTTATTTAAATTTTATTTTCTTCAACAATATTCCTCCCCCCTTTTATTCCCCCTCTGCGAGGGGGTTAGGGGGATGTTCTGATAAAAATTCTCCCATCTTGTAGGAGCACCGTGCTGTCCTCACCCCCCCCAGCCCCCTCTCCATTCTGGAGAGGGGGTGCTTGAGGCTGTCTCATAACCCCCTCTTAATAGAGGGGAGATTTTGCTAAGCAATAGGGACATCCCACTCTGTGTTCCCGACAGGTCGAGACAGGTAGGTAAGGGGGTGTGTTCGCCAAATTTTAATAACTATCAACTTAATTAATCATTAACGATTTTAATTCCTAATTAGTTTTATTACATTCTCAATATGATAGGTTTGTGGGAACATATCGATTGGCTGAATATCTTCTACACTATAATTTTCTAAGAAAAATTCTAAATCCCGTGCTTGTGTAGTGGGATTGCAACTAACATAAACAATCTTCTGAGGTTGCAATTTCAAGATTAAGTCAATTATATTTTTGTGCATTCCAGCGCGTGGCGGATCCAAGATTATTGTATTCGGTGCTGGATAATTTTTCAGGTATTCATCAATGTGTTTGTGATGCAAGTCAATTGCTTCGAACTTAGCATTTTCAATATTATTTTCAGAGGCATTTAATTTGGCATCTTCTATGGCTTCAGCTACAAGTTCAAACCCGTAAATATGATTTACTTGCTTGGAGGCGGGCAATGTTAGGGAGCCAGCTCCACAATATAAATCATACACTACATCATTTGATTGTAAATCAGCTATTTCCAAAATTTTACCAACAAAATTATCCAATTGATATGGATTGGTCTGAAAGAAAGAAAAAGGCGAAATACGGAATTTAATGCCCAGAATTTCTTCATAAATAAATTGCTCGCCTTCAATGAGATTTATTTCTCCTTTTGCTACCGGAGATAATGAATCATTTACTGCCCAAATGCATGAAATTACTTTAGAAAAGTTCTGTTTAATTTGCCTAATTAGTTCTTTTATCAAATCCTCTTCGTTGTTATCAGAAGCCTTGCCTGTTATAACCAAAACCATAAATGCATTCTGCAATTTGCTGTAACGAATTACAAGATTTTTGAGCAAACCTGATTTTTCGAAATTGTTTAATGGAGCCAATCCATTTTCTTTGACATAATCACGGACAAAATTCAAAATTATGTTTGCATCATCATCTTGCAAATGACATTTTTGAATATCAATTACTTTGGCGAAATTTTGTGGTGAATGCAAACCCAATGCGAAATTTTTATCATCAATATTTTCTTGAGAATTAATTTCATTTAGCGAAAGCCAACGATGAGCCGAAAACGAAAATTCCATTTTATTGCGGTAATTATATTCTTCAGGACAACCCAAAGCGGGATTAATTTGAACATCTGAGAGATGTGCGAATTTGCGTAAAGCATCACGCACAAATTCATTTTTCCAGTAAATTTGTTTGGTATAGTCCAAATTTTGCAACGAACATCCACCACACTCGCCGAAATAATCGCATCTTGGTTTAGCTCTGTCTTCGGAAGGCTCAATTACCGACATTAAGTTAGCAAAAGCGTATTTCTTTTTCTTTTTGGTTACCATAATTTCTGCTGTATCGCCAGGAATTGCTTTCTTCACAAAATACACGAAATTATCCTTTTTGGCAATTCCGTATCCTTCAAAAGCTAATGATTCGATTTGGACTTGCAATGTTTCATTCTGTTTCATTTTTTTCATTTTATTATATTTAAATTATTTTTTTTCTTTTGTCATCCTCACGAAAGTGGGAATCCATAAATCCAAATTGGGAACAGGCATTTCTACCGTAGGGAACAGGCATGCCTGTTCCCTACAAATGTCAATCTATTCCTTCACAAATTTAGCAAATTTATCGCCAATTTTCACAAAG
>DYPF01000077.1:9787-11577 GCA_020720105.1 Chloroherpeton thalassium | reverse complement strand
CTCTGTCACACAGAGTTAGATAGATAAAAAATATAACTGCCTTGCAGGTAGAAAACTTATTGATTAGTATTTATGAGGTTAAAACTAAGTTTTTGATAAAGAAATTAGCAATATATTAACTAATTGCTCATCTTTTTAATTTACTTAGAACTGCTAATTCTAATGAAATTAGCATTATGAAAGATAAATAATAAACCCAGACAGCAAGAGAAATGATAATAGCATAAGCTCCATATATTGCACCATAATTACTGAATGTATTTACATAAATTGCGAATATCCAACGAGCTAAAGTAATAAAAATTGCGCCAATAATTGATGCTTTCAATGCAATTTTGTTTTCTACGGATTTAGAAGGAATAAATCTATATAAAAAGAAAAACAATAAGAAAGTAAAAAGCAAGGAAAATGAATTGATTATTAATTGATAAATAATCTTATCATTAAAAATTGGTAGAAAAGAACTCAAAAAATGTGCTAATAAAGTTACAAGCGGAAGCAAAGCAGCATATAAAAAGAAAATAATCGGGATGATTAAAGTGAGCAGAACATCTTTGAATTTATGAAAGAAAACAGATCGATGGGATTGGAGTTCCGTAACATTATCCAGACCGCTCCGCAAAGTGGAAATGAAAAGCGATGAAAGCCAAAGCAAACTAATCAAACCGATAATACCCGAAGTGATACTGCCAGACTGGATTGTGGTAACTTCATTGAGCAATTCATAAACGAAAATGTCTGTATTTTCGGTTGGAGGGAGAAAATCCATCACCAAAGTTTGAATGGAATCATCTAAATTGATTTGGTCAGTCAAATTTACGGCAATATAAGTACCGATAAGCAAGAGGGGAATGATGTACAGGAAGATATTGAACGCAATGCCCGATGCAATTATGAAATCATTGTGATTGGAAATTTTAGTTAATAGTCTATCAATAAAAAGATAGATCCTGCTAATTAAGTAATTGTCATTATTGAGAAAATTGCTTATGCTTTTCCAAAAAAATTGTATTTTTGATTTTATTTTCAAAGTGTTTTTTTGATTTATGAATTTTAGAAATAATAAAATTATAAAAAATATAGTAATTTCAGCACAATTTATACTAATTGTTATGATAAATATAAATGGATGTGCGAATATTCAACCTCCATCTGGCGGTCCAAAGGACGAAGTTCCACCTTTTGTAGCAGAGTATTATCCCAAAAACAAAACAACAAATGCGAAGGTTGAATCAATTAATCTTGAATTCTCAGAATGGGTGAATAGAAGTAGTTTAATTCAGAATTTAAACATCTCTCCACCGATGAAATATACAACCAAATGGAGCGGGAAAGAGCTGAAAGTGAAGTTCGAGGAAGAACTCAAAGCAAATACGACATATTTATTTTCAATCGGAACTGATTATACAGATAATAATGGAATAAAACCAGATTCATCATTTAGCATAACTTTTTCAACTGGGAATGCGATTGATATGGGTATGATAGAAGGGGAGTTGCTTGGCGAAAAGATAAGCAGCACTTATATTTATGGATATAGGATTGACAATAAAAATCCCGATACTCTCAATCCTGAAACATATTCTGCAGAATATAAAACACAAATTGGAAATAATGGCAGATTTTCAATGCAAGCATTGCCCGAAGGAAAGTTTAGGATATTTGCAATACAAACTCAATTCAAAGATAATTTATACCACAAAGCCTCAGATAAATATGGCGTGCCATCTAAAGATATTGAAGTGATTGAAGGGAAATCAGAGTATATTATTTTTAAATTAATTGATTCA
>DYPF01000077.1:0-9687 GCA_020720105.1 Chloroherpeton thalassium | reverse complement strand
GATTATCCGAGAATTTCTGGTAAATTACTTAATGAAACAGAATGTAAGAACATTATTATTCTATTCAAATCATCTAATGAAAAAATATACTCAGTGAAAAATGAAGATAATTCGTGGCAAATCGATAAAATCAAACCGGGAAATTACAAAGTTGAAATGTTCTGCGATGAAAATCAAAATGGTGAATACGACTATGGAGCGATTATTCCATTCCAATTTTCCGAAAAATTCATTAGAAATGTTAATGAAATTGAGGTCAAACCAAGATGGGAAATTGAAAACATTATGTTATTATATAAATAAAAAGAATTTTTGGAATTAACAGAAAATTACCAATTCCTCAACAGAAAATTAACTAAGGAATCATAATTTTGAAAATGAAATTTGAACACTCTGTTTATACAAATGATGAAATTGGCTTTAAGCAATTATCTTTGGATTTGCTTAATAAGTCATATTCAATTTATAAAACAAGATTAAGAGAATTACAAGAACAATATAGCGAAGAAAGTGTCCATTTTTTTCGTGTTTCATCCAGAAGGTTCCTTGAATCTTTAATATTATTAAATCGTTTTTTTCCTTCTTTATATTATACTAAAATTATCAAAGCTGTTAAAAAACAACTAAATTCTTTATCAAGACTAAGGGATTTGCAAGTAATGAGCCTTGCAAGCGTTAAAATGAAGATAAAATATCCAATAATATTTGAATACATCAATTACTTGAACCAATTAGAATTTGAAGAAGTGAATTATTTAAAAGCGTATTTCGAGCAAGTAGATCCAGACAATTTTGATGATTTTATATATTTTATTGGTCTAAATATTAGAACTAATAGATTGAACGAGCTACAATCTTTTGATAATTTCAGGACAATTATCCTAAATGATTATCATCATCTACTTGAGTGGAAGGATAAAGTGGATACAAATATAACAAGAACTATTCATCAGCTAAGAATTAGAAATAAGAAATTCAGATATCTTATAGAATTATCTCAACCTGTTTTTAAGCAAGCTAAGAAAATTGTCAAAGTGCTTTCTACGCAACAGAATAAAATGGGAGCAATCCAAGATAATTCAGTATTTATTAATGAATTTGCAAGTTTTATTTCAGAAAATCCACATATCGAGCCACTTCTTAAACCCATTTTAGAAGATTTATTCGAATTGAATATTCAATTAATATCTAACTTTGCAAAAAGTTCAGTAATTTTGAATAATTTAATTTACTTTAATCTTGATGAAAAATAATTTGGTTTACCAAAAGGTAAAATTTTATTCCGAAATTCTACTTTCCTTGATTACAATTCACTCTGTCGCAGTGATTTTTACAATATTGGGGTTTTATATCAATTATGATGTTATATCTTCATTATTGACTTCTATTGAGATTTCTATTTTCTTATTTGTCCTACAAGAAATTGTTAGATTGCTTTTTTCTTCACGAAAACTGCTTCATATCAAAGAAAGATGGTTTGAATTTGTATTTTCTGGAATACTCTTGACAATAATTTTTAATGAAAATAAAATATTAAATTTAGTTGAAAGAATTTTCCCCAATTTTACCCAAAGTGAGATTTTATCCTTTTATTTAACTCTATTGGTACTGCTTGTTGCAGTTGTTCTATTAGTCAAATCGGTTCGGTATTTAGATTCACTTCTAAAATTAAATCTACACCCTGCGGCACTATTTGCAATCAGCTTTGCTTTGATTATTTTAACTGGTGCAGTTTTCCTTACTTTACCAAAAGCAACAGTTTCGGGTGATTCAACTTCCTTTATTGACGCTTTGTTTACAAGCACAAGTGCCGTTTGTGTTACTGGACTTACAGTTCAGAATACCGCCACTCATTTTTCAACATTTGGTCAGATAATCATTTTAGGATTAATTCAGATTGGTGGATTAGGTGTGATGACTTTAACTACATTTTTTGCCACAGTTGTTGGTGGTGGATTAAGTGTGCGAGTTAGATTGTTGATGAAAGATTATTTGAGTCAATTGAATATGGGTAGCGTTAGCCATTTAATAATTAGAATATTTTTATTCACAATTACTATCGAATTAATTGGTGCTATCATTTTATTCTTTTCAACTTATAATACAAATAGCAATATCTTGCAAAACATTTATTTCTCCACTTTTCACAGTGTATCTGCATTTTGTAATGCTGGTTTTTCAATCTATCCCAATGGCTTGGTAGAAAATGTAGTTGTGAATAATTACACTTATTTATCTACAATAATGTTATTGATTGTTTTGGGTGGTTTGGGTTTTACTGTTCTTATGGATATTCAAAAATTACTATTTTCAAGGAAAAAGAATTTTGCACTTTTTGTTAAAAACAACTTTTCGTTAAATTCCAAAATTGTTTTAAGTGTAACTTTATTATTAATTTTTGGTGGAACCCTTATCCTTTTCTTGACTCACCAACCAATATGGAAGGGCGGAAACTTAGTTGAACAAAATTTTTTCCATTCATTATTTATGTCTATTACATCGAGAACAGCTGGTTTTAATACAATTGCAATTGAAGCAATAACAATTCCTTCCGCATTTATTATCATCTTTCTTATGTGGATTGGTGCTTCTCCTAATAGCACAGGCGGTGGAATTAAAACAACAACTTTTGCGATAACTTCTGTTGCTCTTCTCAATCAAATTCGCGGAAAGGATAGAATGGAATTCTTCAAGAAGGAAATTAACCAGCAGAATATTAATACTGCATTTATGGTGCTTATTGCCAATATCATATCTTTGAGTATCGGGATTTTCGTTTTGCTTATTATTGAACCAAACAAGCAACCTTTTGATTTAGTTTTCGAAGCCGTATCAGCCGCTAGTACAGTAGGATTGTCCCGTAATCTTACACCATTTCTGGGTGATGGTGGAAAAATATTGATAATTTTATTGATGTTCATTGGTAGAGTTGGCTTTCTGAACTTCTTTTTGGCATTTTATAAGCCAAATAAAGAGCCAAATTATCACTATACAAAAGAAAATATAATGGTAGGGTAATACAGACTTAATTTTTTAGTCAAAATTTCATATTACTTATTGACATTTAGTACCAAAACACAATCTTTATTAATTCGCTTTTGTCATAATGGCGAGGTGAAATGCCATATAGTTCCGCTTTTGCAGTTTGGCACACTTTTCGTATTAATTTATTGCACTAAATTAAATTTAGATATGTATTTTCAATCTTTAAATTAAAATAAAGGAAACAAAATGGGAAAGATTATTGGTATTGACTTAGGTACAACAAACTCTGTTGTTGCTGTAATGGATGGTTCTTCACCTATCGTTATTGCTAATTCAGAAGGAGCTCGCACTACTCCTTCTATGATTGGCTTTACTAAGTCCGGAGAACGTGCTGTTGGTCAATCTGCAAAGAGACAAGCTGTTACTAATCCTAAAAAAACTGTGTATTCAATCAAAAGATTTATGGGAAGACGCTACGAAGAAGTTCCCGAAGAAATTTCTATGGTCCCTTACCAAGTTGAAAGAAGTGATGACGGCAATTCAATTAGAGTTGCTATTGATGATAAGAAATATTCTGCTCCTGAAATCTCTGCTATGGTTCTTCAGAAGATGAAACAAACTGCTGAAGAATATCTTGGTCAAAAAGTTACTGAAGCTGTTATTACTGTTCCTGCTTATTTCAATGATGCGCAAAGACAAGCGACTAAAGATGCTGGCGAAATTGCTGGTTTAACTGTTCGCCGGATTATTAATGAACCTACTGCTGCTGCTTTAGCTTATGGATTAGACAAAAAAGGTCAAAATATGACTATTGCCGTCTATGATCTTGGTGGTGGTACTTTTGATATTTCTGTTCTTGAACTTGGTGATAATGTTTTTGAAGTTAAATCCACTAATGGAGATACTCATCTTGGTGGTGATAACTTCGATCAACGCCTTATGGACTTTCTTGCTGATGAATTTATCAAGTTAGAAGGCATTGATTTACGTAAAGATGCTATGGCTCTCCAAAGATTGCGCGAAGCTGCCGAGAAAGCTAAGATAGAATTGTCTCAACAACTCCAAACTGATATTAATTTGCCTTTTATCACTGCTACTGAAGACGGTCCTAAACATTTTAACCTTAATATTACTCGTGCTAAGTTTGAAAATCTTTGTATTGACTTGTTTGATAAAACTCTAAAGCCCCTTGAACAAGCTCTAAGAGATGCTAAAATGACCCCAGCTCAGATTTCTGAAGTTATTTTGGTCGGTGGTTCTACTCGTATTCCTAAAATTCAAGAGATTGTAAAGAATTTCTTCGGTAAAGAGCCTTCTAAGAATGTTAATCCTGACGAAGTTGTTGCTATCGGTGCTGCTATCCAAGGTGGAGTGCTCTCAGGCGATGTTACTGATGTCCTTTTACTTGATGTTACGCCCCTTACTCTTGGTATTGAGACCCTTGGAGGAGTATTAACGCCTATGATCCCTTCGAATACGACTATTCCTACTCGTAAATCAGAAATTTTCTCTACTGCAGGGGATAGTCAACCTTCTGTTGAGATCCATATTCTTCAAGGAGAACGTTCTTTAGCTATTGATAATCGTTCTTTAGGTCGATTTCACCTTGATGGTATTCCTCCAGCACCCCGTGGTGTTCCTCAAATAGAAGTAACTTTTGATATTGATGCTAATGGAATTCTTTCTGTGGCTGCTAAAGATAAAGGTACAAACAAAGAACAAAATATAAGGATTGAATCTTCTGGTGGATTGTCTAAAGATGAAGTTGAAAAGATGAAAAATGATGCTCAAAAGTATGGAGATGATGATAAAAAACGTAAAGAAATGATTGATTTGAGAAATAGTGCTGATAATTTAGTTTATTCTACAGAAAAACAGCTCAAAGATTTAGCAGATAAATTAAATGATGATGATAAAAGGAACATAGAAGAAGCTAAAGAGAGAATAACTAAAGCTCTAAAGGATAATGATAATGATATACGTCCTGCAATTGATAATCTAAATCAAGTTTGGGCTACTGTTTCACAGAAAATTTATTCTAAAGAGGCTCAAAATCCCAATCAATCAAGCAATAATACTTCCGATTCAAGCACAGATGAAAAGAATGAAAAACCAAATGCAGAAGAAGCAGACTATACTGTAGTTGAAGATTAAGTGAATATAATAATATTTATTAATTATAACCTTCCGAAGGCTCAAAACATTCCTTCAGCCCTATACTTAAGCATAGAGTTGAGACATTAGAAACTTCTGAAGGTTATTTTATTATATTAATTATAATATTTATATTTATTATTATGATAAAATAAATTAAAAGCACGTGATTATAAAGCTAAATGGGGCATTTATAAAGTAATAATACGTCAATACAAAGTTAATGCACGTGAAACAAAAGTTAAACGGGGCATTTATAAAGTATTAATACGTCAAAACAAAGTAAAAGCACGTGAAACAAAGGAGTAGTTCTAATAATTCAATTTATATTGTCATTCTGAACGAAGTGAAGAATCTATCTTATTGATTAAAAAATATTCTGGATTCTTCGCTACGCTCAGAATGACAATTTTTAGAACTACTTTTTATTAACAATATTGATAAAATTATAAACAATTTGCTAATTTTGTATTTTAAAGAGAGTTAAAAATGCCTGTAAGTGTAATTCTTGGAACCCAATGGGGCGATGAAGGAAAAGGAAAAATAGTTGACCTTTTAAGTGAAAACTATGATATTATTGCTCGGTACCAAGGCGGTGCTAATGCTGGTCATACTATTGTTCTCAACAATAAAAAATATGTATTGCATTTGATTCCATCAGGTATTTTGCACCCAGAAAAAATATGTGTTATTGGTAACGGTGTTGTGATTGATCCAATTGCTCTTATGGACGAGATAAATATGCTCGAAAACGAGGGAATTAGCGTCAAAAACCGCTTATTTATCAGCCATAAAGCACATTTAATTATGCCTTATCACAAATTATTAGACTCAATCTCCGAAAAAAATACAAAGAAAGCAATAGGTACAACTGGCAGAGGAATTGGTCCTTCTTATATTGATAAATTTTCAAGAGTTGGTATTAGAATTGTGGATTTGCTCGACAAGAATGGATTTCAAGATAAATTACGAGTAAATATTGAACAAAAAAATCAGATTTTAAGAAAATTATACGACAATGAAGAATTGGACGAAAAAGCAATTATTGATGAATATATGAAATTCGATGAATTGATGGATCCATTTATCAAGGATACTACCACCTATTTAAATCAAGCAATTAAGTCAAATAAAAATGTACTCGCCGAAGGTGCTCAGGGTGCAATGTTGGATGTTGACCATGGCACTTACCCGTTTGTTACAAGTTCCAGCCCAACAGTTGGCGGTGCTTGTACTGGTTTAGGCATTCCTCCAACATCTATCAATAAAGTAATTGGTGTGGTAAAAGCATACACAACACGAGTAGGTAATGGTCCATTCCCAACTGAACTTTTTGATGAAATGGGCGATAATTTACGCAAACAAGGTGCTGAATTTGGAGCAACAACAGGCAGACCACGAAGATGTGGCTGGTTAGATTTGCCTGCTTTAAATTATTCTTTAATGATTAATGGTGTAACTGAAATTGCAATTACTAAAATTGATGTTTTGACTGGCTTGGATAGTATCAAAGTTTGTACAAATTATTCAAATAATGGTCAAGTTCTCAAGAATTTCCCTGTTGATTTACGAACTTTGGAAAATGTTAATTGTGAATTAGATGTACTGCCCAGCTGGAGCGATTGCGACTCGAACATAAAGGATTATAATGCTCTTCCTGCGCAAATGAAAGCATATCTTGATTATCTTGAATTGAAAACTCAAACTAAAGTTTCCATTGTTTCACTTGGACCTGGAAGAGAAGAAACTGTTTTAAAATACTAATTAGTATATCTTTTTCGTTATATAGTTATAAATTTGATTTTTTTAACTAAAAGTAAAAATATTATGATAAACATTGAAACTTTTGATAATCCACATTCATATAGAGATTATGAAATTGTGCATGAAAATCCTGAATTCACATCACTTTGTCCCAAAACTGGATTGCCTGATTTTGGAATCATAACCGTAAAATATGTTCCTGACTTACTTTGCATCGAGCTTAAAGCACTTAAGTATTACTTCTTAGAATTTCGTAATAAAGGTATTTTCTATGAAGATTTAACTAATCAAATCCTAAATGATTTAGTTGGAGTATGCCAACCAAGGTTTATGGAGATTTCCACAGAATGGACTTCTCGTGGTGGAATGAATTCTAAGATTGTTGCAAAATATGAAAAAGGCAAAGATGATCAAATTAGGTAAAGATTATATTTGGGAGATGAGTCATCGTCTCCCTTTTCATAATGGTCTATGTTCAAACATTCATGGGCATTCTTATAAAATGAGAGTTGAACTTGTTGGCGAGTTAGATGCCAATGGAATGCTTATAGATTTCTATGATATCGACAAGATTGTGCTTCCAATCATCAAAGAATTTGATCATTCTATTGTAATTAACTCCAGCGACACTAAAGTTATTGATTTTATGAAGGATAATAATTTCCGACATAAGATAATTGATTTTACTTCCACAAGCGAACATCTTGCGATTCATTTCGCTGACTTATTTAAAGCTCATTTAACTAATTATCCTAATATTCACATTCTTCGTGTTCGTATTTACGAAACTTTCGATGCTTTTGCTGAATATGAAATTAATCTAAAATATTAATTCTAATCTCATTTCATATCAATGAACAAACAAGATAAATTCAATCGAATTCATCATCTAAAGAAAGAAAAGAACGCTATTATTCTCGCTCATTTCTATCAAGATGATGATATTCAAGATGTCGCTGATTTTATTGGCGATTCTCTTGCGTTAAGCCAAAAAGCTCAGCAAGTTACTGAAGATGTTATTCTCTTTGCTGGAGTTAATTTTATGGCAGAGACTGCTAAGATTCTCAATCCTACTAAGACAGTTATCGTGCCTGATTTAGCTGCTGGATGTTCGCTTGCTGATTCTGCCGAGCCGTCTGCTTTTGCTCAATGGAAGTCTAATTATCCCGATTCCGTTGTGGTTTCTTACATAAACACTACTGCTGAGATTAAGGCGCTTTCTGATGTCATTTGTACATCTTCGAATGCTGTTAAGATAGTTAATTCTATTCCTAAGAATATTCAGGTGCTCTTCGCTCCTGATAGGTTTCTCGGATCTTATGTTAAGCAGCAAACCGAACGAGATAATATGATATTATGGGATGGTAGTTGCCAAGTGCATGAAACTTTTTCGGAAGAGAAGGTAATTGAGTTGATCGAGAAACATCCCGATGCAATCGTTCTGGCTCATCCTGAATGTCCCCCGAATATTTTGAAGTATGCGAATGTTATTGGGTCGACTACCAAAATTATTCAGGAGGCTGTTAATTCACTTCATAATAAGTTCATCATCCTTACGGAGCCCGGCGTTATTCACGAGATGAAGAAGCAAAATCCTAATAAGACCTATTTGGAAGTTCCGAATATTGACGGATGTAGTTGTAATCATTGCCCTTATATGCGGCTGAATACGTTGGATAAAATAATTAATGCGTTAGAAACTCTGTCGCCTGTTGTGGTATTAGATGAGGAATTAAGACTTAAAGCGCTGCAACCAATCTTAAAAATGCTGGAGATAAGTAAATGAAATATACTCAATATAAACATCTTTCCGAAGATTATATAAAGCGAAAAATCTCTGATTTCCTTCAAGAAGATATTCCTTCAAATGATATTACTGCTGATTTAACTATTAATAATAATGATATTGCCGAAGCTATTATCCAAGCGGAGCAAGATATTATTTTTGTTGGCAAAGATATAATTGCAGCTTTCTTTGATGATAGTTTTGAAGTTAATTTCTTTGTTGATGATGGTAATTTTGTTTATAAACAAGGTCTTATTGCTCGTGTTAAGGGTAATTCCAAGCATATTTTGAAGGTAGAAAGAACTCTGCTTAATCTAATTCAAAGACTTTGCGGTATCGCTACTCTTACTAATAAATATGTTGAACTTGCTAAACCTTATAATGTTGTTATTTTGGATACTCGCAAGACTATTCCAGGTCTAAGAATGTTTGATAAATATGCTGTTGCTGCTGCTGGAGGTCAAAATCATAGATTAGACTTGTCTTCTGGTATTTTAATTAAAGATAATCACATTGCAAATAAGAATTTAGATGATGTATTAAATTATGTTATTAATAATAATATTAAAGGTCTTCCGATTGAACTTGAAGTTGATAATTTTGAACAATTAGATACTGCTCTTAAATATTCAATTGATGGTTTATTGTTAGATAATATGACTCCTGTTAAGGTAGCTGAAGCTATTCAGATTATCAAAGCAAAGCAAATTAAATCAGTTTTTGTTGAAGCGAGTGGTGGCATTAATCTAAACAATATAGAAGGTTATCTAACAACTGGTATTGATGCTGTATCAATTGGAGCATTAACTCATTCAGCTATTGCTGCCAACATTCACATTGAATTTAATAGTATATAGCATTTAGATAATAATAAATTATCTTCAGATGGAGTTCATTCAACAAATGAATTCCATTTTCTTTTTATAGCCAATAAATATTTTACTTTAGATGTCCTACACTTTGTAAGTGTCGGACATCTGTTTATTATAGATACATAA
>DYPF01000076.1 GCA_020720105.1 Chloroherpeton thalassium | reverse complement strand
CTGCTGAAGATACATAAATCTTCAACGCATTATTTTTTCCACCTTCTTCCCAGCAAGGATGGAAGCCAAAAACGAATTCAGTACCTGCATTGTTGGCACCGAGTAGTTTTGGTAGTTGTTCACGAACTTTCTTAATATCTACTTCGTCAGCTGTTGCAAAATTTGCTGCGAACACTGCTAATACGATAAAGGAAGCTAATACCGTGTATACTTTTTTTAACATATTACACCTATTTTTTATTGTTATTAAAACTTTTGTATCTAATCTTAAATGTATAAACACCCAAAAAAGGAAAAAATTACGTTTTAAGTGAAATTTTTTCTATTTTTCTTCATTTTTTTCAAATAACTTTTTTAAATAATAATTTTCCTATATGTAATAACAAAATTTTTACCTAAATATTACAAAACTTGCAAAAAAAAATTGAAAAAAAACTTTTCATTTTTTATTTACAAATTAGTAGTCTGCAAAAATACAAAAAAAAATCATTTGTAGTAGTATTTTTTTCAATTTGTAGAAAAATAAATTACAACTATTATAGATAAACGATTTTTATTCCATAAATGTTTGGAAAAATTGTTTAGATTCCGTAAAGTCAATTACAAAATATAAGTAAAATGTTTATCAAAAAGGAATTGGGAAAGTATAAAAAAAGAAATGCCACACTTTTTTAGGAGGTGTGGCAAATCTTGAAAATTTGTTTTGTGAATATTAGACTATGATAAGTCCTGACCAACGAATGGTAATAAAGCTAAAATGCGTGCATATTTAATTGCAGATTTAACTCTTCTTTGTTGGTATGCTGAAAGGCCTGTAATACGAGCTGGTAAAATTTTACCTTGATCGTTAATAAAGCGATTCAACAATTTGATATCCATGTGGTCAATAAATTTTTGACCTTTGATAGGATTTGTTCTTTTTTTGAAAACGCGAGTTTTACGTTTGTTAGTTGCTTCTGGTTGCAATGGAAATAAACTGATCATAGATTACTTCTTCTCCCTAATTTGTTTTGCTCTTTCCATTCTCTTGTTAAATCTATCCACACGACCAGCAGTATCCAAAAGCATTTGTTTGCCAGTGAAAAATGGGTGGGATTTCGAATCAATTTCGAGAATCATTTTCTCTTTCTTGTAGCAAGAACGAGTATGGAATACAGTTCCATCAGTCATTACAACTTCAACTGTATGATAATATGGATGGATTGCTTTTTTCATTTTTGCACCTTACTTAGAAATTTCAAGTTGATCTACAGTAGTAACATCATCAATCTTTACGAATGTTTCCAAAAAGTGAGTGTTCCCATCATCGCCTTTGTAACCTTTGATAATCTTTACAGTAGGTTTAACTTCAATTTTTTTCTTTTTTAACTTATCGCCAAATGCTTGTTGTTTAGCCATTTTTTTACTTACTATTTTTTAGAACTACAAAATTACAATTATTTTTTGAATTACAATACTTTTTGATAAAAAAAATTAGAAAAAATATTAAAAGGAAGAAATTAAAAAAAATTCTAATTAGAAAATTTTACTTAATTTTGTTTTCTATAAAATTGCAAATACTATTAAGTATATACTAATAAAAAATATAAACGAATATGAAACTTTCTCATTATTTTGCACCAACACTTAGGGAAACTCCCAATGATGCTGTAATTACTTCACATAAGCTTATGCTTCGTGCTGGTTTAATCAGACCACTTGCCTCTGGAATATTTTCTTTTCTTCCTTTAGGTTTCCGTGCATATCATAAAGCTGTGAACATAGTTCGCGAAGAAATGAATAAAATTGGTGCTCAAGAATTTTTACTTCCTGCATTAAACCCAATTGAAATTTGGGAACAAACTGGTAGAGTAGAAGCTATGGGCGATGTTTTATTCCATATCAAAAATCGCGATAACCTTGTGCTTGCTCCAACTCATGAGGAAATTATTGCCTATCATGCAGCTCAGCACATAAAATCATACAAAGAATTACCCCAAATATGGTATCAAATTCAGACGAAATTCCGTAATGAGCCCCGACCCAAAAGCGGTATATTGCGCGGTCGTCAATTCACAATGAAAGATGCGTATTCGTTAGATATATCTTCTGAAGGTTTGGATGTTAGCTATCTGAAGCATTACGATGCATACATAACTATTTTTTCACGAGCAGGCTTAAAGTTCTTTGTAGTTTCAGCATCATCTGGAGCTATGGGCGGCAGACAATCCCAAGAATTTATGTTAGAATCCGATGCAGGCGAGGACACAGTTGCTATTGCTGATGATGGATATTCTGCAAATTCCGAAGTAGCTACTTCGGCTTTGCAACCATTACTAAGAACAAAAGATAATTTTGAGATTGATAAATTTGCTACACCTAATGCAAAATCAATTGATGATTTGGTTGAACAATTCGGATTGGACGAGAGAATTTGTGCAAAATCTGTTGTTTATATGGTTGATGATAAACCTGTATTGATTTTGATGCGTGGCAATGACCAATTAAATGAGACTAAGCTTACTGCTGCATTGGGTACAAATGTATTCCGTCCCGCCGAACCTGCGGAATTGCTAAAATATACAGGAGCGAATGCAGGCTCAATTGGACCAATAAATCTGAAAACACCACTGAAAATTATTGCTGATAATTTATTAGTAGATGCCAATGGGCTTGTCTCGGGAGCTAACGAAGATGGATCCCATTATAAGAATATAGACATTAGTCGTGATGCTAAAGTTGAACAATATTTCGATTTACGAGAGGTGAAAGAAGGCGAACCTTCAATAATTTCGGGCAGTCCAATTAGAATTGTTAAAGCAATAGAAATTGGGCATATTTTTAAATTAGGCACTAAATATAGCGAAGCATTGGGTGCTAAGTTCCTTGATGCAGATGGCAAAGAAAAGCCAATAGTTATGGGAAGTTATGGAATTGGTGTGGAACGGATTATTGCCTCGTATATCGAACAAAACTTTGATGAAAAAGGTATAATTTGGAATAAAGCATTGGCTCCATATATGGTTCACTTGATTTCGATAGCACCAAATAAATTTGAAAATGTAAAGAATTTTGCTGAAGATATTTATAATAAATTACAATCACTGAATATCGAAGTATTATTTGATAATCGCGAAGAAGCACCTGGGGTTAAGTTTAATGATGCTGATTTGATTGGTTTGCCAATTCAATTAATTGTTGGCAATAAAGGATTAGAAAATAATCAATTAGAAGTAAAATTACGTAGGTCTGGCGACCGCATCAATATACCTGTCGAGGGTTATATTGATGAAATTGTTCGACTAATCAACCAAGTTGTTTAATATATTAAATTAATAATCTAAATAAAATAATTTAAAGAAAATAATCTAAGTAAAATTTATGGGAAGGGCTGATTTTCACACACATACATTTCATTCTGATGGAATATTATCGCCAAATGCACTTTTTATTAAAGCAAAAGAGCGTGGGATCAGCTTTATTTCTATAACCGACCACGATACAATCGAGCATATTCCCCGTGAAATCGAAATTGCAAAATCCCAAAGCATCGATTTTGTTTGGGGTTGTGAAGTAAGTGCTTATCAAGAAGGGAAAGATTATCACATTGTAGCACTTAATTTTGATTACGAAAGCCAAAAATTCAAACATCATTTTGAGAATTATGCCAAGGAAAGATTACGTCGAGCGGAAGTTATTGCAAATAACTTTACTGCACTTGGAATAAAAATAACAATGGAAGACATTTTGAAGGAAGCAAATAATGCTCCGATTGCACGTCCACACATCGCACGAGCAGTTGTAAAGGCTGGTTATGCCAAAAATATTCGCGAGGTTTTCACTAAATACTTGAACGACCGAGGCTCTGCCAACGAACCAAAGATAAATTTATCAGTCAAATTTGTTGTTGATTTAATTCACGCAGCAAATGGCGTAGCAATATTAGCACACCCTTCCAATTTCTTCACCATTGATGAATTAGAAAATGTCGTAAAAGATGGGATTGATGGCATTGAAGTATTCCATCCATTACATAGTTCGGATATGACAAGGTATTATCAAGATTTTGCTCGTGCACATAATTTATTGGTTTCGGGTGGTTCTGATTTTCATAATCCCGACACTGATGAAAAGAATTTTGGGAAATATTCCATAGATTTGGAAACAGCAGAAAAAATTATTGAATACTCAAAAACTCCAAGAAAAACATCATTTTTCAAGCAAATCTTTCCTAAGCTTTTTAGTTTTCTCTAAACTTTGAGTATATTTCCATTCTTCGATTTCCTTGTGGTTGCCGCTTAACAGAACTTTTGGGACTTCCATATCTCTAAAAATTGCAGGTCGAGTGTAAATTGGCGATTCCAATAAATCATCTTGGAATGAATCATTTAATGCACTACCAACATCACCAATTACGCCAGGTAGCAATCTAACAATAGCGTCCATCAATACTAATGCGGGCAACTCTCCACCAGTCAGTACATAATCGCCAATAGAGATTTCACGTGTTATTAATCGGTCGCGTACTCTTTGGTCAATTCCTTTATAATGCCCTGCTAATAATATTAAATTATTCTTGAGCGATAATTCATTTGCAATTTGCTGGTTGAAGACCTCACCATCGGGAGTTAAATAAATTATTTCATCGTAAGTAGTTTGTTCTTGCAATTTTTCGATACAGCTAAAAACAGGTTCGCATTGAATTATCATACCGGGCTCGCCACCAAAAGGATAATCGTCAATGCGTCTCCACTTATTAGTTGAAAAATCGTGTAAATTATGTAATTTTACATTTAAAATGCCTTTTTCGCGGGCAATTTTAATAATGCTGTGATTTAAATATTCTTCGATTGATTCGGGCACTGCCGAAATTATATCAATTTTCATTTTCTTGCCTTTTTTTTGTATTCTGCAAGTTCCATTATACCTTCTGGCAATTCAATTTGGATTGATTTCTTCTTTTTATGGTATTTTATTAAAATATCTTCGTTAAAAGGTAGTGGCACAGAATAATCTGTGTTCTCGGTGATTAAGATAAGTTGATTAGGAATAATATGTACATCAACTACATTCCCAATTAATTTATTATCTTGGTCGTAGACTTTGCAATCCAATAAATCTTCGGGCAAAATTACGTCTTTAAGCTCTTTAGAAATCTGAGCCTCTTCCACAAACACAGCCATTCTAACAAATTGAGCAAGATTATTTTGCAATTTGGTGAGTGAGATTGAAATTGTATTTCCATTATTGGAAATATTATTAAGCCTAATTTCCTTCAAAAAACTTTTGGAATAGCCTATAAATGCAGGTATTTCTTTATTGATTGAAGGGAAATCCAGAGGAATATCGGTTAAAATTAGCGAATTGCTTTTGGGAGAAATCGAGGAAACAATTCCTAAATATTTTAGATTTTCTGTTGGTTGCAAAACTTTCTCGCGGTTGATTAATATAATTTATTGATAATTAAAACAATTTTTTTTCGTAATTTACAAAATTAATTAATTTTGAATTGCTATGAAAAGATTTACATTATTATTTGCGTTTTTACTATTAATAATTTTTATTCCAATAAACGCAAAACCAAAGAAAACTGACAAAGTTAAGGTTGAGGAAACCAATCAAAAAGCAAAATTTGATTTCCAAGATGCAATGAATTTCAAATATATACGAGCGTCCGATTTAAGTTATTATGGCAATTGGGCTGTTTATGATGTAGTGCCAGACTGGGGCGACAATCATCTGAAAGTTATAAATACTACCGATACATCTAATAATTTTGTAATTGAACGAGGTGCATCACCAAAATTTTCTAATGATGAAGGTTGGTTTGGCACACTTGTAAAAGGTAAATTGTTAGAAATTGAAAACGCCAAATCTCCTAAAGACAAGCCCAAAGCAATTCTAAAGATTTGGGAACTTGCTAAGAAAAATTCCAGAGAATACAAAGATGTAACAAGCTTTATGTTTTCGGAAAATAGCAAATGGCTTGTTTATACCAAAGACGAGACAATCGATAAGGATAAAAAGTTGAAATTCAAGCCACTTGGCAAAAACATTTCTCTTATGCACCTGAAATCAGGAACAGAAATTAATATTAATAATGTATATAATTATACTTTTGATAGTTTGAGTAATTACTTTATTTATTCAATTTCTACACCTGATGGCGACAAAGATGGTCTGTTCTTCCGTAAATTAACCGAAGAATTTGCTCCTGAATACATAATAGAAAAGAAGGAAAAAACAATATATTCCAACCTAACTTATTCCGATACAGCCAAGGCATTGGCATATATTGTATCCAAAATAAATGCCGAAGGCGAGCCAAATAATTCAATTTTAAAATTATGGAAACCCGAAACAGAAAACTTAACTCAAACTTTGATTGATTCAACAAAATTAGAAAAAGATTGGATCATTTATCATAATAATGATTTGAAATTTACAAAAGATGGCAGTAGAATTTGGATTGGATTGAAGCCAATGGACGAACTTTATGCTGCCGAACCCTATAAAATCAAATTTAACGATACTACATTATCAAATTTAGATACGCTTCAAGCAAATTCAAACTTGCTTTTATGGCATTACAGAGACCCACGAATTAAAACATACGACCAAACTAATTGGAACAGCAACAAGGACAATACTTATCCAGCAATTTATGATATTTCAGCAAGAACATTAACTAAGATTGCTGATAAGAAAATCGAGGAAGTGGATAGATGTAATAATCCAGATTGGACTATTGGTTATGATGTAAATCCATATAAAATTGAAAGTACTTGGACTTACGACAGATTTGATTTGTATAAAATTAACCTAAAAAATGGCGAAAGAAAATTGATTGCTTTGGATTTGCAAGAGCCAGCTCACTTATCTCCAACTGGTAAATATGTGATTTATTATAAAGATAGCCTTTGGAATATCTATTATAATAATGGTGATTCAGTAACTACTTTTACCAAGACAATGCAATTTCCTATGTACGATGATGAAAACGACACACCCGACAAGGCACCAAGTTATGGTTTTGCGGGATGGATGGAGAATGATGTTCGTTTTATGATTAATGATAAATATGATATTTGGACATTCTTTTCGGAAATTCCCATTGCGAGAGCTAATCTAACTGGAACTTATGGAAGAGAATTCAAAATTAAATTCAGAATTATTCCAACAGATTACACCAAAGATTATTACTCACCAAAAGACACTTTGCTTATTTCGGGTTATCATACCAAATTAAAATGGCAAAATTTATATTATCAAGACTTTAAGATTATTGGTTCCGAAAAAATGACTTTCCATAAAGAATATTTCACTAATTTTTATAAAAAAGCTAAGGGCAATGATGCAGCATTATTTTCAATTGAAAATTTTGCAAAATTCCCAGATTTATTATTTACAAAAGATGTATTCAAGCAAATTGATACAACTATTCAAATATCTGATTTAGGCAAGCAATTAGATAAATATAATTGGGGCAAAGCCGAACTTATTTCGTGGAAAGATTCGCAAGGCAATGAATTACAAGGGTTTGTAATGAAACCTGAAAATTACGATTCAACAAAAAAATATCCAATGATTATTCACTATTACGAAAAGTTTTCGGATTATTATTTACGATTCCAACGACCAGCAGTAAATCATCGCCCAAGCCCAACTATTTATCTTAATGATGGTTATGTGATGTTCTATCCTGATATTGTATTCAAAGTAGGCTATCCTGGCTATTCGGCTGTTGATGCTCTCACAACTGGCTCGCAAAAATTGATTGATATGGGCATTGCCGATCCAAAAGCAATTGGCTTGCAAGGTCATTCTTGGTCGGGCTATCAAACTGCATTTATTATCACTCAAACCGATTTCTTTAAGGCGGCTTGTGCTGGTGCTCCTGTGGCAAATATGACAAGTGCCTATAGTGGAATACGACTTGGGACAGGTATTGCTCGACAATTCCAATACGAGAAGCAACAAAGTCGTATTGGTGGCAATTTATGGGACTCATTGGATAATTATATTAAGAACTCTCCAATTTTCCAAGCAAAAGGTATTCACACTCCATTGCTTGTTGAATTTGGTGATATTGATGACGCAGTGCCTTGGGAGCAAGGAATTGAATTATTCTTGGCTATGAGAAGATTATCACAGCCTGTATTTATGTTGCAATACGAAAACGAACCTCATATTTTACGTAAATATTATAATAAAGTAGATTATGCTATTCGTATGAAGGAATTTTTTGACTATTATTTAAAGGGCGCACCCGAACCAGATTGGATTAAGAATGGAATACCCTATAAAGGCAATTAACCGTGTCGCTCGAAATAATAAATATTAATAAATCTTTTAGTAAAAATCAAATTTTAAAGAACATCTCGCTTTCTATTAACGAAGGCGAGTTTGTTGTTTTTCTGGGTCCATCGGGTTGCGGCAAAACAACTTTATTGCGGATTATAGCGGGTTTGGAAACCGAAGATTCTGGAGAAATTTTCCATAATGGAAATCAAATCAATACATTAGATCCAAAATCGCGAAAAATAGGTATGGTGTTTCAAAACTACGCTTTGTATCCTCACTTAACAGTTGCAGAAAATATTGCTTTTCCCTTAAAAATCAATAAAGTTCCCAAAGAAATAAGAAATAAAAAAGTAACCGAAATTGCAGAATTTATTGGACTTTCGGAACATTTGCATAAAAAGCCAAAGCAACTATCAGGTGGTCAAAAGCAAAGGGTTGCATTAGGCAGAGCAATCTCGCGAGAACCAAAGATATTCTTATTTGACGAGCCATTGTCAAACTTAGATGCCAAATTGCGTAGTTCTATGCGGATTGAATTATATAAACTTCATCAAACTATGAAGACAACATCGATTTACGTTACTCACGACCAAATCGAAGCAATGACTATGGGCGATCGAATAGTGCTATTAAATGATGGAATTATTCAGCAGATAGGCACACCACAGGAAATTTACAATTCACCAACAAATTTATTTGTTGCAGGATTTATTGGCAATCCCGCAATAAACTTATTCGAATTGGACTTATTAAAAGATACAAATTACTTTAAGACAAATTCTGAATTGAATGAATGCTTAATCAGTTCAATTGGATTCTTGGAAGCCAAAACATTAGCAATTCGTCCTGAAAATTTTGCATTTACTAAACTTGATGATAATTATGTTCAATTTGGCGAAGTAAAATTTATTTCTAAAGAATTTCTTGGAAATGAATATATTTACTATTTCGAGATAAATAATCAGATAAAAACCTTAACAAGCAAAGAAGATTTGGAGATAAATCAACAAAAATATGTTATTTTTGTAAATAAATCAAAGCTACTTCTATTCGACAATTACAATAACAAACTTGGATAAATTATGGACTACAATTTTAGTAATTTCATTTTCATTTTAATCTTTTTCATTTCTGTGTCATTTCTGTATATCAACTTAAGTAGAATTACAAGAATAATAAAATTAGGCAAACCCGAAAAAACAAAGGCAAGTGTTTGGCAGAATTTCTGGAGAATGTTAAAAGTTGCAATCGGTCAAACAAAGATTTTTAGAGATTCTCAAAGTGGATGGTTGCATGCAGCAATTTTTTGGGGCTTCTTGATATTTCTATTCAGCGCCGCCGAGTCTGTGATTAAAGGATTTTATCCTCCATTTAGTTATAGTTTTCTTGGTTGGTTCAATGTTGGGCTATCTTTCATAACTGATATAATTTCTTTGTTCATCTTGGCTGCTATAACGTATGCTCTTTACCGCCGATTTATTATCAAAGTGCCACGATTGCAAGGCGATATTCACGAAAAGATTGATGCAGTCTTAGTTCTTTCCTTTATTGGCACAATCACACTTTCGTTATTGCTCCAAAACGCATCGTATATTTCTTATTTTGGACACGAAGCAAATTCATTTAAACCAATTTCAGAAATTTTATCAGCATTCATTCCTATGAGTTCCTCATTGCATTTATATAATATTTTCTGGTGGATTCATATCGGGACAATTCTTGTGTTTATGAATTATTTGCCATTTTCAAAGCATTTTCACGTTTACACTTCTATCTTTAATGTGTATTACGGACACGATAATATTCCAAATAAATTAGAGCCAATCAACTTTGAAGACGAAAGCAATGAGCAATTTGGAGCAACTGAATTTACTGATCTTTCGTGGCGTTCCATAATGGATGGATATAGTTGCACCCATTGCGGACGTTGTACAAGTGTTTGCCCAGCAAATTTAACAGGAAAAATATTAGACCCAAGAGCAATTATTGTTCAAACTCGCCAACGTGCAATGGAATTAGGTCAATTTATGGTGGAATATAATGGCAATCCAAGCGGTGCTCCAGATATTACACAACTTCAAGCGATACAAGATAAGAAATTTGTAGGCGACTACATTAGTGCCGAAGCATTATGGCAATGCACAACTTGCGGTGCTTGTATGCAAGAATGTCCGATAACAATCGAGCACGTTTCTTCCATTTTGGAGATGAGACGCGGACTTGTGATGATGGAATCAAAATTTCCTGCATTGCTTCAAACCACATTTGATAATATCGAAAATTCTGGAAATCCATGGGGATTTTCTCCAGCAGACCGCGGATCTTGGGCAGAAAATATGGATGTTAAAATTGCTGCTGATAGTCCTGAATTTGAATATTTATTCTGGCCCGGATGTGCAGGCAATTTTGACGAAAAAGGCGTGAAAGTTAGCCAAATATTTGCTCATTTATTGAAAGAAGCAAATATTGATTTTGCAATATTGGGTTCGGAAGAGCAATGTAATGGCGATCCCGCTCGCAGGGCTGGAAATGAATATCTTGCTGATGCAATGATTAAAATGAATGTAGAAACTTTCAAGAATTACAAAGTACAAAAAGTGATAACTACTTGTCCGCATTGCTTTAATACATTCAAAAATGAATATCCTGACTTTGGTGTTAATTTGGAAGTAATTCATCATACTGAATTATTAGATAAATTAATCAAAGAAGGCAAATTACAACTTGATAAAAATGCTACAAAACAGAAGATAACTTATCACGATTCTTGCTATTTGGGCAGATATAACCAAATTTACCAAGAACCAAGAACCATACTTACAAGCATTGCAAATGTAGAATTAATCGAAACAGAACGTAATAAAGATAAAGGCTTCTGTTGCGGTGCCGGTGGTGCACAAATGTTTATGGAAGAAACAGATGGCAAACGAGTAAATATCGAAAGGAGCGAGGAATTATCTTCAACTAATTCCGATATTATTGCACTTAACTGTCCATTCTGCAATACGATGATTAGCGATGGAATCAAAGCATTAGAAGGCACTGCAAAAGTAGAAGATATTGCACAAATTGTGTATGATAATTTGGATTTTGACAAACACAAGAAATTAGAAATATAGTGTTTGGTGTTAGGTGCTGGGTGTTGGGTGTTAGCTAATAGCCATAGCCCACAAATTTATTCGTGGGTGATGTGTTGAGGTAGTCATTGCGAGTACCGATTTATCGGAACGAAGCAATCTAATTTAATTTGAGAATTTGAAAAATTTGAAAATTAGGTCCAATAGCACCGAGCTT
>DYPF01000357.1 GCA_020720105.1 Chloroherpeton thalassium | reverse complement strand
GAAGTTTCGCCTTGGCACGAAGCGTTTGTAAATGCCAGAAAGTGGATTGAGAAAATATAATTCAGTAAAATTTCAAAAAAATTATAAAGAGTTAATTTATTTAACTCTTTTTTTTATAAATAAAATCAAATAATTCATAATTTTCACTAATTTGCATCAAATTAATACAATTCCAAATGACAGAAATCACTCGATTATTTGATTTTCCTTATTTTCAATTAGAGCATTACAACATTCCAGATGCGTTGGTTACTAAGTATAATGGGGTTTGGGTAAAAACTTCAACCGAAGAATACATTGCAAAAGCCAATGCAATTTCAAGAGCTTTGTTGCGTATTGGAGTTAAAAAAGACGATAAAATTGCTCTGATTTCAAGCAATAATAGAACTGAATGGAGCATTATGGACATTGGAATTTTGCAAACCGGAGCTCAAACAGTTCCAATTTATCCAACTATATCCGAGGTTGATTATGAATACATACTTAATCATTCTGGTGCTATTTACTGTTTTGTCTCGGATACAGAAATATTGAAAAAAATAAATCTAATCAAACAGAATGTACCCAATCTTAAGGAAGTATTCTCTTTTGATGAAATCGAAGGTTGCAAAAATTGGCAAGAACTACTTATTCTTGGTGAAGATCAAAGTAATCAAGATATAGTTGAAGATCGAAAAAATAATGTAAATCCACAAGATTTAGCCACCATAATTTACACATCCGGAACAACTGGAAAGCCAAAAGGCGTTATGCTTTCGCATAGAAATATAGTATCTAATGTATTGGATAGCGCTCCAAGAATTCCATTTACACCAGGCAAAAGTCGTGCATTAAGTTTTCTTCCAGTTTGTCATATTTTTGAAAGAATGATATTATATTTATATCAATATTATGGCATTTCTATCTATTTCGGCGAATCAATGGATAAAATTAGTGACAATATTAAAGAGGTAAAACCAACTGTAATGACTGCTGTACCAAGACTTATTGAAAAAGTTTATGACAAAATTTATTCAAAAGGATTGGAACTAAAAGGAATAAAAAGAAAATTATTCTTTTGGGCAGTGGAATTAGGTTTAAAATATGAACCTTATGGAGCTAATGGATTTTGGTACGAAAGCCAACTTAAAATTGCCAGAAAACTCATTTTTAGCAAATGGAGAGAAGGATTAGGAGGTCATTTAGAATTAATGGTTACAGGAAGTGCTGCATTGCAACCAAGACTTACCAGAATATTTGCCGCTGCAGAAATTCCCATTATGGAAGGTTACGGACTAACCGAGACTTCTCCTGTAATTGCAGTAAATGATATGAGAAATTACGGTTTCAAAGTGGGAGCAGTGGGAAAAATAATTGATAATGTAGAAATAAAAATTGCACAAGATGGAGAAATTCTTTGTAAAGGTCTAAATGTGATGATGGGTTATTATAAAGATGAAACTTTGACAAATGAAGCAATCCAAGACGGATATTTTCATACAGGTGATATTGGCGAAGTTGACAGCGAAGGTTTTCTTAAAATTACGGATCGCAAGAAAGAAATGTTTAAAACCTCGGGAGGTAAATATATTTCACCGCAATTGCTTGAAAATGCCATGAAACAATCTCGTTTTATAGAACAAATCATGGTCATTGGTGATGGTCAAAAAATGCCCGCGGCTTTCATTCAACCTAACTTTGAATTTGTAAAAGAATGGGGAAAATTGCACAAAATCACTATTGGCTCTACCAATGAAGAAATGATAGCAAACCCAAAAGTTATAAATCGTATTCAGGAAGAAATTGATACTTTAAACAAAAAATTTGGCAATTGGGAAAAAATAAAACGATTTGAATTAACTCCTGACAATTGGACTGTTGATAGTGGTCACCTCACTCCTACTATGAAATTAAAACGGAAAATAGTTATGGAAAAGTACATTGATTTATTTCATAAGATTTATAGTTAACTGTAAAGTTTCACAACATTGTTGATGGCATTTCCTCCCCTTCGGGGTTTTCTTTG
>DYPF01000356.1 GCA_020720105.1 Chloroherpeton thalassium | reverse complement strand
CAACCCCAACCCCAACCCCGCATTAATTCAATTTAACTTTGTCATTAAAATTGACTTTATTTTAATTAATTTTAAATGTTCTAAACTACTCTTTGTTAAAAAGAGAGAATGACTGAGTTAATAGAGTTTTTGAACTATTTTTCATTTGTTTTTGTCTATCCTTCAACATCGCATTCAAAAAGCAATCTAATTTTATAAAAATGAATGGAAAAATATTAATTGATAATAAATTGCTAAATATTATTGATAAAAATATGCAAGTCCTATAAAACTATGGCCTGGCTGATAAATAAGCTCAATTATTTTTCATGATTTATGGAAAGTGACTATAATCAATTTCTTAGTTCCACATTTAAATTTCACTTTACCAATGAGACCGTGTTTGAAAAGTGTGTCATAATTTGGGTTGAATCAACAAGTTGATGATTTTAGTGTTTATAAAATCAAACATGTAATGTTTATTCAAATATTTGGTATGTGATGCATCAAAAAAGTGAATGTTTGGTTTACAGGAGAAGATTCCCAGCCCATATGGGAAAATGCCCAAGTATACTGAGTAGGAATATTAAATTTAAAACAAATATAAAGAAATACATTAGCATTTCATCAATAAATTCAAATAAAACCATCAATCAGTCTCACCATCCCATCAAAGGGCAGATTTGGCTGGAAACTAAGCCAATGCCTCAAAGGAACAGCAATAATTGTAGTACTAGTAAAATAATATGTTCTACTTTTAGGAGGAGGAAGACGAGGATATCAAACAGTACAATTAGTTTAAAATGGCAAATGCATATTAATAGCATGCATAGCAGGTTTAGAAAGTGTATGTTTCTTAGCTGGAAAAGCAATAAATGCTCTTAAAGAGTTAAAACCAGAAAGAAAGAAGAAAAAGAACGATAGTAAATCCTGATTTTCTGGCCAAAGCTAAAATATTTTTCTAAATGTACAATAAAGCAGTACGAGACGGCAGATAAAAATAAGTGCCCCTATCTAAATTTGCCAGATAAAATGACAAGGGCTATTCAACAGTATCGAAATTATACAAAAAATGGCTATAAGATCCAACCCTAACCAAGGAACTATAATTGATGAAGAGAGGCACCACCATCAAAAGAAAAAGAGTTAAAAATGCAATAACTATCGTCAGATAGGATGCAGCTGCACGCATATTGGCACATAATCCACTTCTCAAACTGTCATAAATTGCCAAACTAATGTCATAAGATCTAGAATGCTTAAAACGCAAAATGAACAAACAGGACGCATAAAGAGTACACGAACAATCAGTCGGCAGATTATTTAAAAGCTTTGATTACCTAAGATTAAGAGTCATATTAATCAGCACCAAAAGAAACGATGCCTAGGATCTCAAACGAAGAAAAACATACTGCCACATCATGTCCAATACACTCATGACTTTCACCAAAATATATTTCATAGATTAAATGGTCATCAACAAATGGATCACTCGGGATAAAGTATGGGCAAAGAGAGGCACTTCATTTGCCAATGTTATGGCCAATCTTAGAGATGATAGCTTTATATTGCTAGCATTGATGGGTAGTTCAGGCATTCCGACATATCAAACCATTCATGGGAAATTAGCAACGATTAAATATAAGGAAATTGTTTATAAATTACTGGAAAAGCCTATTGCGAAGTATCCGGATAATCCCAGGATGTTAGTCATTCATACAGCCATTGACAACGGAGCCAAGAATATTATCAAAGAAGCTGCCATTGAAAAAGGCTATCATTTGCTGTTTCTACCTCCTTTTAGCCAGAAATTAAATCCACTTGCGCAGTGGTTCATTGAGATTAAACATTTGCTGAAAAAATAAATCATTTAGAATTAAGAACAATTGATCGAAGCAATGAAGAAGACTTTTAAAAATTAAAGTATTAATCCTAAAAATTTACCTAATTTCTTTGAAGTCGTTCAGAAATACATTGAATGCGGATTAAACGATGAAAACCTATGATTTCATTTAATATTTCAATAAAAC
>DYPF01000355.1 GCA_020720105.1 Chloroherpeton thalassium | reverse complement strand
GGAATGAAATTAGTTTATATTGATTATGAAATTATTTATATTTTTTTATTTATTTCTGATAATTTCTCAATATCTCATGTTGCTCCATTTCACGAGCTTACAGATTGTAATTTCTAGAGTTCAGAAACGTCCACAGTTAATAACTTCTTTAATCTTTTCTAAAAGATTAAACAGAGAAGGATGCTTCCAATAAAGAACGAAATATTTTGAATTTAAGTCTTTCGAATATTTTTTTCCTTTCGAGTTAAAGGAAATAAGAAATCTTTTGCTTAATAATAGAAGTCTTTTATTTAAGAAACTAATGGCACACTGCCTGCCTGATTATCGTGCATTCGCTTTTCAAGTTTTTCGAAATCCATTTCCCAGATTAATTATGATTTGATTTGATAATATAATTATTGTTTTATAATACTCCAAGAATAAATAAAGATCTGCAAAAAATCATATAAAGATTTAATTTAATTTCGCAAACACTCAATCAATATTATGCAATTCAGCAACTGCCATAAGAAAAGCTTTTACACAAACTCCTTAATCACTTTTCTATTGCTAAAAACGCATTAAATCCAAAAACTATAATTACAATTTCTTTTGCGCGATGAAATATTGCTTCAAATTTTCCAATTTTATAGGATAGTCCAATTGATTCAAAAATATCTCTGATCTAACCATAACATTAATAGACTAATAAAATAAACTTCTTCTTTTGACCTCAACTTAACAAAATCAATTTAATCTAAGCCTAAATGTGAATACTGTTCAGGAAAGAGCAGTTCAATTGCTCTTGGCTCATCCCCATAATTCTAAGGATCAGCAACGCTTTTCAACTTAGGCTTAACAACATCCGTTCTGATAGTAGGTGCTCCAAAGAGTCTTTACTCGTCTCCTGAATTGGTTTTATTTTAAAATCCAAATCTGGTAGCCTTTCCTAAAGAGGCATCATCCTTGACATCCTAGCTTGTTGGCTCTCCGCGAATGCATTTTGCTGCATTCCAATCATTGCTGACAAATTTATATCCGTAGACGTGGTCACCTGGCAGATTTGAGACAGTTTGCCCCAGGTTTCGTGGCTTTCCGAGCTGATCAGATTGAAAGTCCTTGAAATCTTCTAGGTTTTTTTTCACCAGAACTGTTTCCGGAAACTTATTATTTGTGTTATCTGGGTGCAACGCATCCATTGTTTCGTTTGTAGGCGCTTCACATTTCTTACCAAATTGAAATTCTGCTGGGTTCACTGGCCAGTTGTAATTTCGATTTTTCTATTCACCTTTAAATATATTATTCCAATATTTTTAATGCCTGCTTCGAATGTTTAATGGCTACGCAAATACAAGGCCTTTGCTTGTTCACTCTCATGAATTGGATTGCATATCGGATAAAGAAGGTCCTTTGCTGTATCATTGAATTTTGTAGCTACTCCAAATTGGAATTCTTTTTCTTAGACCTGTGGGGGGAATTCGTATCGTCTTTCTTTTGTCGAGCTGCCAAGTGGCTCTCTAATGATTACAATAGAATTTATTAATAGATTATTACTTAATATGTGACCCGTACTTAGATTCCTGCATTTCATTAACCAGCTATCGAATGCCCTTTTCTGAAGGGTTCACAAAAGTGTCTGACACCTATTATGAATTTACTATTAATGAAAACAACATGCTAAGTCATATCGGTTTTCACACCATGCACAATCTATTCTTCTGGCTTCGGGTCATCCTTTACTCCATAATGCAACTTTATTATTTCAATAATTACAAAAATACTATTTTTGTCCCAACTGACTATTTATAAGACTTTCTGTATTTTTCCATATCAGGAGGAGTAGGTGGACGGTCCTAAAAAGGATAGACAATTCATGAATACAATAATACTGATTTTTTAGAGCCACTCAAACAACCAGCAACTGTATCCTTATAAGGTGTTGTAACTCCAGCCTATTAGAAGTTATTGTATATTCAACATCACATTCTAGATATTTGGAAATGGGTCAAACTTTTTAAAAGACATGTATT
>DYPF01000354.1 GCA_020720105.1 Chloroherpeton thalassium | reverse complement strand
AAACCCCAAAACCCCAAAACCCCAAAACCCCAATTTAAATGAAGATATTAATTTATTAAAATAATAATTATAATATTAAAGAATTATTAATCTAATAGCTTTCTCATTTCAGACTATATTTAATCACACAGCGAATTAAAATAGTTGCTAATCTCCTCCTTTGGCATTTTTGGATCCTTCAATTTCATTTTTGACAATTAATAGAATTGCTTATCCAATTGGTTTTGAATGATACTCCATGTAATTTTCTTTTCAACTTTACTTTCATTGATTCACTTTTTAGCAGAGTCGTAAAATGTAACTATTCATCGCATCATTCCAGCTGTCTTATGCAGTGGGCTCATATAATCATACTTCGAGAATGCGTCCTATTGTAAAAAGTCTTCCTTTATTACTCTTGCCATTTACAGAACTGTCTTCTAATCTTACGACAGCGATTACTTACCGACCAACTGCACTATTTATGTTAAGTCTGATTATTATTGCAGAATCTACTTTATTTTCTGTTTTAAAATCATGAACTCTGTATCGTATTAATTGAAAAACTTTTACAATATTCTATCATAATTCGAAAAGCTTATATTCCAATTCACTGATGGAAAGTGCTTCCTCTAAGCCAATTTTTTATCTAATCCCCAAAAAACTTGTACTATAGTCAGCGTTGACGATGTTACAGGATCACTAAAATCACCCCCAGGAGGTGATACAGCGCCAACTATAGATACACTGCCTTCTCTATCTGGCATTCCAATTCACTTTACTCTTCCTGCTCGTTAGTAAAATTGCGCTAACTTCGCTCCTAAATACGATGGAAATCCTTGATCTCCTGGCATTTACGCAAGTCTTCCTGATATTTATCTCAGCGCTTACGCCCATCTTGATGTTGAATCTGCCATCATTGAAACATTATAGCCCATATCCCTGAAATATTAAGCTAATGTTATACCTGTGTAAATTGATGCCTCTCTTGCTGCAACTGGCATATTTGAAGTGTTTGCTACCAATCATGTTCTTTGCATTATATCGTATTACTTTTAATTAATTATTGTTGTTAACTCAGGGAATTCATTTAGAACTTACGCCATTTAATTACCTCTTTAACCTCATCCGACGTAAATAATACATTACGAGTTTGAATACTTTGAAAGAGCCTGTGATATTCACGTTTTGCCTCATCCGAATGCACCTGGTATTCATCATGTGCCTCCCAATACTGACGGAAATAGCGCATCAAGAATTCTCTATCCTGTAAGCAACAACTAATTTCCTGGTAGCTTTTATGCTACTGGCCTAGGCTATCTTACTGGCCAAAAATGGGACATTGAATAATTATAGGTTTTACCGTCAAATTACACCTCAATCAGAGGGTCATTTATAGTGTAATCACCTTACTAATCTCATCAAAATTTAATGAATTTACCTTTTGCTTTTGGTGGTAGCATTATTTTGTGATGGCTGAATAAATCGTTTTAAACAACATATCCAAATACATCTCCGCCTGTCAATAGCTTGCCCTACGTTAATTTTTTTTATGGGATGAAGTGCCATGACTTATTTTGATCTAGTGGCATTATGTCAACACCTCTTGGAATAAAGACAGATTTTGAATTTTCAGCGATTTTCTTTAAAGGTCTTTGAATACCGTCAAATATAGTTGATAGAATACCGGGTCCTAGTTGCACTGATAATGGATTTCCAGTTCTCTACACTGGATCACCCACCGTTAAACCAGATGTATCTTAATATCACTGAATACTTGCAGTGTCTCCTTACAGCTTAATGATTTAACCAATAAGCTTGTTCCATCCAACTTTTACTAGCTCGTACATTTTTGACCCAGACATTTTTTCGGCAACTACTAGCGGGCCAGATACTTTGTAGATTGTTCCAAATTTTTTCTTTTATTCGGTCATTAATGATATAATATCCAATAATATTATTTATTAATGTTATTAAATACTTAATAATATTAGATTATATACTAGGGGGTTTTGGGGTTTTGGGGTTTTGGG
>DYPF01000075.1:9663-11645 GCA_020720105.1 Chloroherpeton thalassium | reverse complement strand
ACTAAATTTCAATCATTCAAATAGGTCAATCAGCCTTGATTGACAAATCTGTTTAAAACTAATCTTATTGTTTTCTCAATTTAATTTTTTTGTTTCGTCTATAATTATCTATAAATCATAATATTTAAAATTCGGAATATTTAGAATGAGAAAGAATTCACTTCGCAATATTGCAATTATTGCTCACGTAGATCACGGAAAAACAACTTTAGTTGATGCTTTATTGAAGCAAAGCGGCACTTTTAGAGATAATCAAAAAGTAGAAGAACGCATTATGGACTCGATGGATTTGGAAAAAGAGAGAGGCATTACTATCCTTGCTAAAAATACAGTAGTTCACTACAAAGATGTGAAAATTAACATATTGGATACGCCCGGTCACTCCGACTTTGGTGGCGAAGTGGAAAGAAGTTTAAATATGGTTGATGGTGTACTTCTATTAGTAGATTCCAGCGAAGGACCACTACCACAAACAAGATTTGTACTAAAAAAAGCATTAGATAAAAATCTTCCTGTTATTTTAGTAATCAATAAAATTGACCGACAAGATGCTCGAATTAATGATGTTGTACAAGAAGTTTATGATTTGTTCATAGATTTAGATGCAAATGATAAACAAATTGATTTCAAGATAATCTACTCAAACGCTAAAGCAGGTGTTGCTCATAAAGATTTAGAAGACGGATCGCAAGATTTGAGACCGCTTTTCGATACAATTTTAGAAGAAATCCCAGGTCCTGAATATGAGGAAAACGAAGTAACTCAATTTTTAATAACTAATCTTGATTATGATAATTATGTTGGTCAAATAGCAATTGGCAGATTAGCTAATGGTACTTTGGAATTGAACAAAGGATATTATTTAAGTGGATTAGAACAAGATCGAAAAAATGTTAGAGTATCAGTAATTTATACTTTCGAAGGTTTATCTAAAAAACAAGTTGAAAAGGCTGAAGCAGGCGATATTCTTGCTGTGGCTGGTTTGACTAATATTAATATTGGTGATTCACTTACTGATTTAGATAATCCAAAACCACTTCCACGAATAGTTGTTGATGAACCTACAATTTCTATGTTATTCTATGTTAATGATAGTCCATTTGCTGGAAGAGAAGGCAAATTCTTAACGACACGACATATCAAGGAAAGATTGGATAAAGAAATGCTTAAAAATGTGTCAATACAAATCAAACCTACAAATCGTGCAGATTGCTACGAAGTATGCGGTCGTGGTGAATTACAAATGGCCGTTTTAATCGAAACAATGAGACGCGAAGGTTTTGAGTTTGCTGTATCCAAGCCTAAAGTAATTGTTAAGCACGAAGATGGAGTTACACTCGAACCAGTTGAAAAAATCTCGATAGATGTTCCAGAGGAATTTGTTGGCGTTGTTACCGAAAAATTATCATCAAGAAAAGGTGTGATGACTCACTTGATGAATCACGGCGGCGGGAGAGTGAATATTGAATTTAAAATTCCTTCACGAGGGTTGATTGGTTTCAGAAGCCAATTCCTAACAATTACTAAAGGAAGCGGAATAATGAACTCACTTCTCGAGGGATATATGCCTTGGGCTGGAGCAATTCCACAAAGAACTTCTGGTGCGTTGATAGCTGACAGAAGTGGAAGAGTTACTGCTTATGCTGCTTATGGAATGGAAGACAGAGGAGACTTGATGGTGGAAGTTGGAGCGGATGTTTATGCTGGAATGGTAATAGGTGAAAGAAATAAATCAACCGATATGTCGTTTAATATCACAAAAGAAAAGAAACTCACAAATATGCGTGCATCAAGTTCTGATGCAACAATCGTGCTGAGAGCACCACGTAGATTATCTCTTGACCAATTAATTGAATTTATTGCTGAAGATGAATTAGTTGAAATCACCCCTGTAAGTTTAAGGCTTCGTAAATTTGAATTAGACCCACATAAGCGAGCCAAAGAAGCAAGAGAAGAAAGCAATTATTAGTTGATTTGAAAAT
>DYPF01000075.1:4566-9563 GCA_020720105.1 Chloroherpeton thalassium | reverse complement strand
ACTTATGGTGTGCCTTCTCCTCAAATAAAATTACCCGTTCATAAAGGTTATACTATGAATACGAAAATAACTTATAAAACAGATGTAAATGATAATCCATTTGTTGGTCAGACAGTGAAAGGTCAATTGAAAGTTGTGGATAAAATTTACTATAATAATCCTGCTGTACAAGATTGGTGTTGGGTAATTGAATCTTATGGAAATAGTCAGTTTGGGAAATTTAAAGCTAAATATTATTTTAATGAGGAAAAAGGATTTGTTTATTTATTTTATGATTTTGTTTCATATAAAATTGAGATGAGTTTAATTTCATCAAAATAAATATTAATTATTAATTACTGATAAGAATATCAAAAATAAAATGTATTAAGATTGCTTTCTCAAAAAGTAATCTTTTTATTTTTGAAGGTATTGGAATATAATTTTTTGTTTTGATCACTTATTTTATTATTTTTAAGAGAAATAACTTTGAGGGATTGGTTTGCATTTAATTCCAAAGGAAGTGTTTCAATTTGATTATTATCCAACCATAACCACTTTAAATTACTTAATTTTACTAAATTTGTTGGGATAGCTTTAATTTCATTCTTGGTTAATTGCAAATTCTCTAAGGATTTGAAATTTTCAATGTAAGTTGGAATTTGCGTAATTTTATTAAATGAAAAATTGATTTTCTTAAGATTTGTCATTTTTTGTAAAAATGGAGGAAAATCAGTCAGTAATGTTTGAGGCATTTCAAGTTGTGTAAGCTGCGATAAATTCTCGATATTTGTAAGGTTGCCAATTTTATTATATCCAATATTAAGCGAGCTTAGGGATTTAAGATTTTCAAAATTGATTGAAATCATATCTACATTTTGCTGAGCAAATTGAATTTCCCTTAAATTTGACGCGTTAGAATTTAAATTCAATTGATTTATTTTATTTCTATTCAGGTTTAGAACTTTTAGTTTATTTGCTTTGTTTAAACTGAAATTCTGTAATTGATTTTGCGATAAGTCGAGATATTCTAAATTAGAAATAGATAAAATTTGCTCATTGAAGTTTGTAATTTGGTTATTTGATAAATTAAGATATTGTATAGATTTTGGATATAAATTAATGTTGGCAATATTTGAGATTTTATTATTAGAAAAATCAATAGATTTAAGTTTACTAAATTTTGATAAGTCAAAATTCAAATTTGATATAGAGCAATGACTTAAAATTAATTCTTCCAACTCCACGCTACCCAAATTTGTATTGACTGATTCAATTGGGTTATTGGAAAGAATGAGTTTCTTAACTAACTTTGACTGAAAATCCACAGTTGCAAATCTTATTTGATTTCCATTAAAATCAATCATTTCTAAATTTGGCAAAGAGTATAAAACTTTTGGTATTTCAGAAAATTTATTATTTGATAATTTTATGTTTTTAAGATTTTTTAAATATTTGATTTCTTCTGGTAAAGTAGTGAGAAGGTTATTGCTTAAATCTAATGAAGTTAAATTTTGAAATTCACCAATTCTTCTATCAAGATAATCTAAATTTTTTAAGGATAAATTTAAGTTTTTATAACTTGATGCATTCTTTAAAGCCTCGTCAAAATTAGTGGTCTTCTTTGCAAAATTAAATTTGCTTTGCAATTTAGCACGATTATCAACTTTAATAACATGTTGCGAATCCTGAGCAGTTAATGAAAATGCTCCAATTGTTATCGTAAAAATTGCTATCGAAAATGCTAACTTCATAATCAGACAAATTTGTTTAAGTATTAAAACGCAAAAGACAAAAATATATTACATTTCAATTTTTGTTTTCAAATTTCGTTTTTATAATTTCTATAAAAACTAAATATTTAAATATTTAAAATGGATAATTATGATTATTACTTTTCCCGATGGTAACAAAAGAGAATATTCAGAGGGTAACACTGGATTAGAAATCGCTCAATCTCTATCACAAAAATTAGCAAAGGAAGCTTTAGGAATATTTGTAGATGGCGTTCAATACGATTTATCTCGACCAATCAAACAAGATGCAAATGTTAAGATTGTTACATTTGACAATGATGAAGGCAAGGAAATCTTCTGGCATTCATCTGCCCACTTAATGGCAGAAGCAGTCGAGATGTTATATCCCGGCACTAAATTCGGAGTTGGACCCGCATTAGAAAATGGTTTTTATTATGATATGGATTTGCCCGAAGGTGTGAAATTAACTAATGAACATTTGCCCAAAATCGAAGCAAAAATGCTTGAATTAGCTCAATCAAATCAATTATTCGAAAGAGTTGAAATCGACTGGCAAGATGCTGTAAATTACTTTAAAGAAGATGGTGATCCCTATAAAATTGAACTTTTAGAAGGTCTGAAAGATCAAGAAATCACTCTTTATAAGCAAGGCACTTTTACTGATTTATGTCGGGGCACTCACATTCCTAACACTAATGTAATCAAAGCAGTTAAATTGCTGAATATTGCAGGAGCTTATTGGAAAGGAGATTCTGAAAGGAATATGTTAACTCGCATTTATGGAATAACATTTCCAAAGAAACAAATGTTAGATGACTATTTAGTAATGAAAGAGGAAGCCGAAAAAAGAGATCACAGAAAATTAGGTAAAGAACTTGATTTATTTATGATTTCTCCTAATGTTGGTGCTGGATTACCAATTTGGTTACCAAAAGGTGCTTTTATCAGAAGAAAATTAGAAACATTTATCAAAGAAGAGTTGATCCGCCGAGGTTACGAGGAAGTAATTACTCCACATATTGGAAATTTGAATTTATATCGCACAAGTGGGCATTATCCATATTATGCTGATTCGCAATTCGCACCAATCAAAGTGGAAGACGAAGAATATTTGCTGAAACCAATGAATTGCCCACATCACCATCAAATATATGCCTTAAAACCACATTCATACCGAGAATTACCAATAAGATTAGCTGAATTTGGAACTGTTTATCGTTACGAACAATCTGGTGAATTAAATGGTTTGACAAGGGTTCGCGGATTTACTCAAGATGATGCACACATTTATTGCACACACGAACAATTGAAGAGTGAAATTTACAATGCAATTGAATTAACTCAACTTGTATTCAAAACATTTGGAATGCCTGTATCAACTCGTTTATCTTTCCGTGATGAAAACTCAAGCAAATACGCTGGCGATCTAGAAATGTGGGAAAATGCAGAACGCGAACTTACCGAAGTAGCAGATGAAATGGGATTGGATTATTTCATTGGCAAAGGTGAAGCTTCATTCTATGGACCAAAAATTGACTTTATTGTGAAAGATGCAATTGGCAGAAAATGGCAATTAGGCACTGTTCAAGTTGATTATGTTATGCCTGAACGATTTGGTTTGGAATATACAGGTGCTGATAATCAAAAGCATAGACCAGTTATTATCCACAGAGCTCCATTCGGTTCGATGGAAAGATTTATGTCTATCTTAATTGAGCATTATGCTGGCAATTTCCCATTCTGGTTAGCACCAACACAAGTAAAAATTCTTCCAATTTCCGACAAGCAATTTGAATATGCCAACAAAGTTAGTGATATTTTGAAACAAGCTGGTTTTAGAGTGGAAGTTGATTTAAGAAGTGAAAAAATTGGAAGGAAAATTGCTGAATCAGAACAAGCAAAAATCCCGATTTCTTTGATTATTGGTCAAAAGGAGATGGATGCCGAAAGTGTTTCTTTAAGGATTCACGGCAAAGGTGATACAGGCTCAAAAACTATAACAGAAATTGTAGAAATGTTCAAACAATGGGACGATCCTTATTTTAAAGCAGAATAAATCAGGTCTTTAATGCAGTATCTATCAATCATAATATTATTTTTAATTTCGTGTTCAAACAATAACAATATGCAAACAGATAAAGAATATAGAAAACTAACAGCTGAGGAAGAATTTGTAATCCTTAAAAAAGGTACTGAAAGACCATTTTTGAATAAATACGATGATTTTTTTGAAGATGGAAATTACAAATGCAAACAATGTGGAGCTGTTTTGTTTGCTTCTGATACCAAATTCCACTCTGGGTGTGGCTGGCCCTCATTTGACCAAGCAATTCCTGGAACCGTTAAGAAAATTCCCGATAAAGACGGAGTACGCACCGAAATTGTATGTGCAAATTGTGGTGGACATTTGGGACACGTTTTCATTGGCGAAGGTTATACAAAGGAAAATACAAGGTATTGTGTAAATTCAATTTCCTTAGAATTTGAAGTGAAAGAAACAGAAATCCAAACAGCACAAGCTTACTTTGCAGGTGGGTGCTTTTGGGGTGTTGAGCATTTATTGCAAAAACAAAAAGGAGTTATTTCGGTTGTTTCTGGTTATTCAGGTGGCAAAAAAGATAATCCTACTTATAAAGAAGTTTGCACAGGAACAACTGGGCATGCCGAAACAGTTGAAATTGTCTATAATCCATCGTTAATATCATATCGCGATATACTCAAGTTGTTTTTTGAGATTCACGATCCTACTCAAACCGACCAACAAGGTCCTGATGTGGGCAATCAATATCGTTCCGCTGTGTTTTACAAAACAGAAGAAGAAAAACAAACTGCAATTGAATTGATAAATATCCTAAAACAAAAAGGTTACGATGTTGTTACCGAAGTAGATAAATTTGAAAAATTCTGGTATGCCGAAGATTATCATCAAGACTATTACCAAACTACAGGTAAAACACCTTATTGCCATTTTTACACAAAGCGTTTTTAAGAAAAGACGCTGTTTCAGTCTACATCATTTAGGTGTAAGGTTTTTGGGTCTTGGGTTCTTAGTATAGGAATACTTTCCCCTCTCGTAGGGTACGCATAGATGCGTTCAGATGGAGTTCATTTCAAAGATGGACTCCATCTTTTTTTATTTAACTTCCATTCTTTTATTATTAAATAATAATTATAAAGGAGTTCTAAAAATTGTCATTCCCGTGCAAACGGGAATCCACTAATAGAGAGGATTTATAGATTCTCACTTTCGTGGGAATGACA
>DYPF01000075.1:0-4466 GCA_020720105.1 Chloroherpeton thalassium | reverse complement strand
TGGGAATGACACCAAAGCTGACTTATGAGACAACCACAAACCGAGTAAAGTATTAATCATCTTATAATTTATTTAAAGAAGATATTTTTATTATCATTTACTAATTTTTCTGCAATTTCTTTTGAATATTTTGTAGAATTTTGATTATTTGCATTAACAGATACAAAAAATCTATCGTTTACTGCTAAAACAACATTTGCATCTTTTGCTTTCTTCAGGTATTCTTCAAAAATCCAAGTGTCTTCAACACTTTTATATTCTTGAACAGAACTAAATGATTCGTCATTATCAGTTTGCATTTGAAAATTCTTCCAACCTGCAGCGGAGCTAAACATTTCAATAGCAGTATTATAATCAATGATAGTAATTGTAATTTTGTTATCACCGTTATTATAGTCTTGGATAAATGAAGAATAACTTATTCCCATTGCATTAATGCTTGTAATATCAGGCGATGATTTTGTAAAACCACTTATTTCGGGCATAATATTCGGATATTTCTTCCAGTCAATAGCTATTGTATCGCCTTTGGCACGCCGACTTTCCAATTTTGAATTTGCTGATTCTGAATTGCTCATTGATTCGCCTTTTTGTTCTTGTTCAACAATAGGAGTTTCTTTTGTGTCAATGTCTTTCTTTTCACCACAACTAATGATGAATAGAGCAAGTGAAATGCTTAAAAGCATAAAGATTTTTTTCATATTTCCTCTAAAAATTCGAGTTAATTATTTTTACAAAATTATATAATTTTTTCAATTAGTTATCTTAAAATTTAAATTTCTCCTAATTTCAAGAAATTTAATGTGCCTTCAATTTTAAATCTATCTATCATTTCAGTAATTGTGGAAGTCTTATGTTCAATTTCTTTGGTATATTCCAACATTCCTTGTTGTTGCCAGATAAAATTCTGTGGAAACTCAGGAAATTTTCGAGCAAGCACACCATATTTATTAAATGACGGAGTTGACCAATACCAAACAAATAGCGATATTCGCGACTCCTCATCAGCTATTGTCAGTGCTAAAGGGACAACCACATTTAGTATTAGTTCTCTGCGAATTGCACTGCCTTCTTGGTGAATTTTAGTTTTCATTAAAAGGACAAGTTCATCGGTAATCGAAAATCTATGACTATTAGCAATTTTATTAAGAAAAACCACTAAATTGCTATCTGGCAGCTTATCAACTAATTTTTCTAAATCAGTATTATCGTAATTTGGTCTTCTTCTTCGTGATAAATACCTTTCAAAGAAGATTTTCGCTAATATTACAAGACTTTCATTCACACTATAATCATTCACAACTCTTTGAGCATCTGAAGTAAACCTAAGCAAACGCATTAAGGCGAAGTTCTGTAATTCTTCAATCGAAAATGTTTCTAAATCTTCCTCTGTATCCTTGTTATTATCATTTGCAATTTTTTCAAGTTCAGTCTTGTCAACAATTAATGTTGCAAAATTTTCCTTTAATTCAATATCATTCTCGAATACTATGTGCAAAATAACAGATTTATAATGCGGATTTTGTGCATGATTATGACTAAGCCACAAACTTGTTTTTTTGTGAAATTCAGCATCTCCAATATGTACTTTTCCATCGATTAAAAGTGCCATTTCCAAATAATCTGGACCTTCGTGAGGATTTAGCCGACCAGGTGATAATACTTGCACCACTCTGCCGTCTGTTAAATTAAATGTTTTTGATGGGTCAGAAAGATATTTTTGCAAAGGTTTTTGCAAGAAAACTTCGTTTGGCTCTTTACTTGAATTTTTATCGATTTTCTTCATAGAAAATGTTATTTTTGTTTTTTTAAAATTATGTAATTTTTATGAAATATAGATTTAGTTTTTTAATTGTTTTTGTCTTTTTCTTAATATTTAATACAAATTCACAACTTTTTTCACAAATTGATACTCTACAACAAGCAAGAATCAATTATCAGGCAAATAAATTCAAATATCTTTTAGAAATGTTGGATAAATATTCATTAGATACTTTTGATATTAATGATGTTGTCGACAAAGCCTATCTAAAGTTATTTCAAAGCGTAAATCCTCAATCTTTATATTTCAACAAACAAGAATACACAGATATAGAAGCTAAAAACAAAGGTAAAACCGAAGGTATTGGATTAGAATTATCACTACTGAATGATACTATTACAATTTATAAAGTTATCCAAAGTTCGCCTGCTGATTCTATCGGCTTATTAGTTGGAGATAAAATTCTATTTATTGATGGACAAAACATTGTCAAATCTACTATTCAACAGGCAAATTTGCTTTTCCAAAAACCAATTGGGACAAAAGTTAATTTAATCGTGAAAAGATATTCGCCTGAATCTAATTTAAAAGAATTTAGTTTGGAGATTCGTGAGTTTATCTCGGAAAGCGTTCTTGCAGCATTTATAATTCCAGATTCAAAAATTGGTTATTTCCAGATTAATTATTTTACTAAACATACTGATGAAGAACTTTCTGAAAAATTAAATACCTTGGATAAGCAAGGAATGCAGGAAATTTTAATAGATTTGAGAGGTAATCAGGGTGGAATTATTGAATCAGTCACGAATTGTTTATTCAACTTTTTTGAAAGAAATACTAAAATTGTAGAAATTAAAAGTAATTTGCCCGACCTGGACTCTGTAATTTATTCACCAAAAGATGGTAAATTTACTAATAACAAATTAATTGTATTGATTGACAAAAATTCTGCGTCCTCATCTGAAATATTTGCCGGCGCTGTCCAAGATAATGACCGCGGCATTGTCATTGGTGAGCAAAGCTATGGAAAAGGTTCAATTCAACGAATTTGGAAGATGCCCGATAGTTCTGGCTTTAGAATTACAGTTGCTGAATATCTTACCCCATCTGGCAGACCTATTCACAAGAACATTGATACTTCTCAGATTATCACTCTCGACCCAGTTGCTCAACTTTCCCTCTCGCAAAAGGAGCAAGATGAAATCCTAAATAAAATTAAATCCTTTGGCGTTACTGGTAGCTTTCCTACTTATTTGAGCAAAAATAAAAGAGTAATTATTGGCGCCGGCGGAATTCTCCCTGATGTTTTCGTACAAAACGATACTCTCACTCTTCTAACTCGTGTGATGTTGCAAAAAGCTATTATTCTTGAATTTGTGGACATTTACCTCAAGGATAGAAAACCCGAAATTACAAAAATTTATCAGTCCGATTTTCGTTTATTTGCTTCAAATTATGAAATTAACGATAATGTTCTTGCTCGGCTTAAACAATATTCTTATTCAAAAAATGTTTGGAACGAAAGTTATTATTTAATTGATAAAGAATATCTTAGAAATTATCTACGGGCTCTTATGGCTTATCTAATTTGGCAAGATAATGGTTTTAAATGTGCTATGATCATTAATGATAGAGTTATTCAAAAGGGAATCGATACATTTAATAATTATAGTATAATTTTGCAAACAAAATAATATAACTTTTTTCAACTTATTAATAATTTAAAGGTATTTATGTCAAAATTTAAAAATATATTAATTTGGACGCTCGCAATAGTATTAATGCTTACTATTGCAATATATCAAAGATTGACCGGACCTACATATCCGCAAAGAGGAACTGTAACTATTGCTAATGAAACAATTAATTTCAAACTTCCACGAAGCCATGATGGTAGCGGAACTGATCTTATTAAAATCAAAGTTAATAACCAACAAGTTATTGGGTTTATTAAACTTAAAAGATTTAAAAGTTATGATGAATGGAGTACTCAACAGCTTAAGCGAGCAGGTAATTTTCTCTACGCATCTATTCCTGAACAACCTCCAGCAGGAAAAGTAATGTACCAAATTGCTCTTATTGATGCAAAAGGTAATGCTATTTCGCTTACAGAAGAACCTGTAATTATCCGATTTAAAGGTGCCGTTCCTAAATTTGTTCTTTTCCCGCATATATTTGCTATGTTTTTTGCAATGGTGTTCTCTATTCGTGCTGGATTTGAATATTTATTTAAAGGACCAAATACTTATAAGATTTCTTTATGGACATTGATTTTGCTAACTATTGGTGGAATGATTCTGGGTCCAACTGTTCAACATTATGCTTTTGGTGCTTTTTGGACAGGATGGCCTTTTGGTCATGATTTGACTGATAATAAAACATTAATTGCATTTATTGGTTGGATATTTGCTGTTTATAAGCTAAGAAGGAATCCTTATAAAACATATTGGGCTCTTATTGCGAGTATAATTTTATTAGCAGTATATTTAGTACCCCATAGTGTATTAGGTTCAGAGATTGACTACACAAAATTGCCTCAATAAATTATAAAATCAAATATTATACAAATTAAATGGCTGCCTACAAGCAGCCTTTTTTTTGTTTGAGATATAATTCTTTAAGTATATTTAACAATAATATACATAAAGATAATAATATTTAATGTTCATATTAATTATTCATATAATAATTATCAATTAATTAA
>DYPF01000074.1:8634-11739 GCA_020720105.1 Chloroherpeton thalassium | reverse complement strand
TTCAGCTTTAGAGTTTCTAATGCACTTTGTGTAGAAACAAGCAAATTGCTTTTAAAATCATAAAGAAAGATTTCTTCGAACTTTGTATCTTTGATTTCGAGCATTTTTTTCATCAGAATTTGCTTATTTGATTGAGGTTGATTCTGAATGTAGCTATTTAATTTATTATTGAAGTCGAAATTTTCTGATAATAATCTTGAATCAAAAATCATCCCATTATACCAATCTTCAATAACATTTGTTGTGGCTATAGTTATACTTTCGAGTTCTTTTTTGCGTTGATCAATAGTCTTTTTCTCTTGCTTTTCAAAATAATAATAACCGAAAATAAAAAAAATAGAAGATATGATTGTCGCAAAGATAATAACACTAAAAACAGTCTTTTTAGTTAATTCAAAAATTTTTCCCATAAAAGTCTCGTAAGATTAATTCGTAATGAAAAAACGATTTCTAAAAATTACACTTTTTCCAATCTTAAAAATACAAAAAAAATGTGAATATAGAAAATATAATTAAATGTTTTTAGAGTATTTAATAGTTTTTTAATATTTTTGCATTTTAAGATTATGGAGAACAATGAAAGTAGCAATACCAAGCAATGATAAAATTAACATAAATAAATCTTTTTTAAATAGTGAAGGTTTTTTAATTTATCAAATAGATGACCACAATGTAGTGGATTTTGAATATAGGGAAAACTCAAATAAAAGTGTAAATGAGGTTGTCAATATCTTAGATGATTGTAGTTCCTTTATTTGTAATAAAATAGAGCCTGAAATAAAAGAAGTACTAAAAGGGCAAAACAAGCAGATTCTTAAAACATTAGAAGAAAATGTAAAAAAGGCAATGTTAAATATGATGTGTAGAGTGTAAGTTATTGATATTTTAGAGATATGGGGTTGTACGCCGAACAGGATTCGAACCTGTGACCCTCAGCTTAGAAGGCTGATGCTCTATCCTGCTGAGCTACCGGCGCAGATAAGAATTACAAAATTAAGAAAAAAAAATGGACTTTCAACAAAAGTTAGCAAAATATTAACAAATTTATTGCCATTTATAAAATTATCCGTAATTTTGAATTTGGTCAAGTCCCATATAATTTAATTTAACCCAACCCCGCCAGATCTGGAAGGAAGCAACGGTCAGTTCTAATTTGATGTATATGGCAAACTTGGCCTTTTTTTTGGCTAATATGTTTTTAACTATTAACAATTATGATTAAAAGAAGTTATTAATGAATAAAGAAATTCTAATTTACCACAGACTTAATGATATTCAAATCGCTGTTACTACCGATGGTTCTTTGTCCGAAATTTATTTTGAAAATCCTGAGAAGGAAAAATCCTTAGGAAATATCTATTTAGGCAGAGTAACCAAAATACTTACTGGTATCAACGCTGCTTTCGTTGATATTGGAACAGACCAAGATGCATTCCTTCATTTTTCTGATATTGACGAAACTCTCGAGACCAAGCATTTACAAAAGCAAAATCAAATTAAAAACGAATCTAAAAATAAAAATAAGAATAGAAAACCTTCCGAAGAGGATATTTCAAACGATGAAGAACCAATATTAGATGAAACTGATACCGAAGACAATATAGAAAATGAAATAAGTAACGAAGCATTAAGGATTCAGGGAAAAGCAACAATAATAAAATCTGAAGCGAGCTTCCATACTAAATCATCTGGTGAAATTTCATTAAACTTATCCGAAGGTCAATTTATTTTAGTGCAAATTATTAGAGAAGCCTACTCGAATAAAGGAGTTAGAGTTACTACTAAAATTGGAATACCTGGTAGATACATTGTATTATTTCCATTTTCCAAAAATATTGGAATATCCAAAAAAATAATAAATTCCAAAGAAAGAGTTCGTTTAAAGAAGATTGCCCGCAGCCATTTTCCTAAAGATTTCGGTTTTATTATTAGAACAGAATCCGAAAACAAAAGTGACGATGATATCACAAACGATTGTAATGAAATTATTAGTATTTGGAATGAAATTAAGCAAAAAATATCAAATGCAACTTCACCAAAAGTTGTATATCAAGATATGGAATTAGCAAAAAGTGTTGTCCGCGATCACTTTAATTCAAGCATTAAACGACTGATTACAAATTCAAATAAACTTTACAAAGAAATTACACATTATCTTTCAAAAAATTCTAAGAAATTAGCCGAAAAAGTAGAACTTTATCAAGGAAATTTGCCAATTTTTGAATTTTTTGGAATTCAAAAAGAAATTGACAGAATTTATCAAAGTAGAGTAAGTTTGAAAAATGGTGGTTATGTTATCTTTGACAGAACTGAAGCAATGACAGTTGTTGATGTAAATAGTGGTAGAACTAAAGAGAAAGAGCAAGAAAACTTGTCATTTATGACCAATAGCGAAGCCGCTCGTGAAATTTCAAAACAAATTCGGTTGCGTGATATTGGTGGAATAATTCTTATTGACTTTATTGATATGCAAAATGATGCTCATCGAAGAAGAATATTCTATGAGATGAAAAGGGAAATGGCACTCGATAGAGCTAAAGTTGTTGTATTTCCTTTAACACAACTCTGTTTAATGCAAATTACACGTCAGAGAATTAATCAAAATGCTGAAGAAAAAACTATGGATTTATGTCCAATATGCGAAGGAACAGGTAGAGTACAATCGAAGTTCATCACATTCAATACAATTGAGAATTGGATTAAGAAATTTGTTATTTCTAATCAAGAGAACAGACTGATTTTATTTATAAATCCAAGTTTAGCAGAATATATCACCTCTGGTGACGACATTACTAATCTTAATAAGTTGATGATTAAATATGGTATTAAAATTAGTTTAAGAATCACCACAAAACTTACAACAAATAAATTCAAGTTCTATTCCATCCGCCAGCAAAAAGATATTACTGCTGATTACTTGTAAGCCCGTGAGTAAATGTGTTGGGTGTTGGATGTTGGGAGCTGGGAATTGGGTGTCATTGCGAGTTCCAACTTGTTGGAACGAAGCAATCTCATAGCTTTTTTAGATTGCTTCGTCCCGATAAATCGGAACTCGCAATGACATTAAGCACATGGCAGGTTGGAACTCGCAACGACAACCCGACC
>DYPF01000074.1:0-8534 GCA_020720105.1 Chloroherpeton thalassium | reverse complement strand
ACTCGCAATGACATTAAGCACATGGCAGGTTGGAACTCGCAACGACAACCCGACCTCTTACCTTTACGAGTAATTCGTGAGCTATTGATTTCCCGTTTGCACGGGAATGACAATTTTAAACAATTTTCAAATTATCAAATTTTCATCAATTTAACAAGTTTATTTATAATTATACTTTTTACCTAATTTATTCGTTTATTATATAATATTTTTTTTAAGCAAATAGCATTACTTTTATGGACTTTTTAATTAGCACATTTTACTTTATTTTAGTTCTCGGAATATTAGTTTTAGTTCACGAATGGGGGCATTTTATTGCTGCCAAATTAATGAGAATGAGGGCAGAAGTTTTTTCGATTGGAATGGGACCACGCCTATTTGGCTATCACAAAAGAACAGGCTTTACTTTTGGTAAATTACCCGAAGATTATGAATACGATGACGATACTGAGTACAGACTTTCCATTTTACCCATCGGTGGTTATGTGAAAATTGCCGGTATGATTGACGAAAGTATGGACAAAGATTATATCAACAAACCGCCACAACCTTATGAATTTCGTTCTAAAAAAGCTTGGCAAAAGTTTATTGTTCTCATTGCCGGCGTGGTGATGAATTTTGTTTTGGCAGTAGCTATTTTTGGAATAATGGCATTAACTCAAGGTAAGTCTCTACTAAAAACGACTGAAATTGGTTGGGTAGATCCCAAATCAATTGCTTCTGATATTGGATTTCAATCACAAGATAAAATTCTTAAAATTAATTTCACTGAAATAACTTCTTGGAATCAAGCGATGGAGTACTTAACTTTCAAGCAAATGGGAAAAGTTAAGGAAATCCAAGTGCAACGTGGTAATGAAATAGTAACAATAAACGGCGATGGCAAAAAGATAATTAGAGCTATAGCAGATCAAAAGCCACTTGGATTAGAGCCTGATGGAATAAGAGTTGTATTTCAGATGATCGAAACTTTGAAACCTGCAGGCAAAGCTGGCTTTAAGAAATATGATTCTGTTTTATATGTTAATGATCAAAAAATATTTGGACCTTCTCAATTCTCTTCATTAATAAGGGAAAATAAAGGAAAAGAAATTGTAATTAAGATAAAAAGACAAGACTCAATTTTGAGCATTGCAGCTACTCCAAATAATGATGGAAAGATAGGAGTTGCCTTGGGTTCTGCAATTATTGGCAAGATGGAAACTATTAAATATAATGTTTTCCAATCTGTTGCAATTGGCTTCGAAGAGTCAATGAATTCAATTTATGTCTTTCTTGGTTCGATGGGACAAATCTTTAATGGTAATTTATCCTTTAAGGAATCTGTTGGCGGACCAATTATGATAGCCAAACAGGCAACACAACAAGCTGAGATGGGACTATTAAGTTTTCTTAACTTTATTGCATTATTATCGGTTACATTAGCTGTAATTAATATTTTACCACTGCCTGCATTAGATGGAGGGCATCTTGTATTTGTGTTAATCGAAGCCATAATCCGAAAAGAAATTTCTCCTAAAGTAAAAATGGCAATCCAGCAAAGCGGTGTTGTGCTGTTATTACTTCTTATGGTATTTGTAATTTATAATGATATTACAAGATAGAATTGTGTAATTGAATTATTTTATTTGATTATTTAAATTATTATTTCGAGATAAATATTTATGAAAAAGCCACTAATTTTAGTTTCTAATGATGATGGAATTAATTCACCAGGATTATATGCACTTACAATGGCAGCAAAGCAAGTTGCAGATGTTGTGGTTGTGGCTCCGGATAGGGAGCAAAGTGCAGTTGGACATTCACTAACAATTAATCAACCTTTGAGGGTAACGAAATTTACGAAAAACGGAGAATTTTTAGGATATGCGGTTAATGGCACTCCAGCGGATTGTGTGAAAATTGCACTAACTTCACTCCTTGATAGAACACCAGACCTTGTAATATCGGGAATAAATCACGGTCAAAACACAGCAGTAAATATTTTATATTCTGGCACGGTATCTGCTAGTACAGAAGGTATGTTATTTGGTATTAATTCAATTGCGTTCTCTGTTTGTAGCCATAGTTGGGACTTAGAAATGGATACTGCATCGGAATATGCTTTACAAATTATAAAAAAAGCATTAAATCAAAAGTTTCCAGCACGAACATATTTAAATGTCAATATTCCTGCAATTCCTTCAAATGAAATGAAAGGTATTAAACTAACACAAGTAGGAAGCGGTTATTGGAAAGATTTTTACGAAAAACGAAAAGATCCATTTAATAAGGAATATTACTGGTTCTCAGGTGAATACTTCGAATCGGAAAATGAATTGATTAATGATGATATTGCTGTTAAAAATGGTTATGTGGCAATTACTCCAATAAAATACCAATTGACAAATTTTGATAGTTTTGACAAATTTAAATACTTTGAATGAAGATGAATAAAATAATTCCAATTGGCAAAATTGATGAAGGAATGATACTTTCTGAACCAATTTTAAATCAATTTTCACAAATATTAATTCCAAGTGGCGTGGTTTTAACTGATTTCCACAAAACTATCCTAACTCGCTGGAATATTTCTTATGTAAGTGTGATTGTAGAAGATAGCGATGAAGTAAGTACATATAGTGAAGACGATTATCAAATTGCAATTGAATTTGTCAATTCTACTTTACTCTGGCAACCAAGTCTCGAAATTGAAACTGATCTTGTAAATGCAACTGCTGTATTTTACCTAAATAATAAAAGTAAAATACCAGAATTAGATAAAATGCTAAATAAAGTGAAGGAGGAAAAATGAAATCTTTAGACACAATCATTGATTCTATCCGCGAGTTTCCTACTTTGCCCTCAATATATTTACAGTTGACCGAAGCAATGTCTAATCCAGATGTAAATATCAATTATATTACAAAAATAATTGAAAATGATACAGCATCTGTAAGTAAATTACTTAAATTAGCAAACTCGCCAATATTTGGATTTAGAAATAGAGTTTCCTCAGTTCACCAATCAATATTATATATAGGAATAGAAGAAGTAAAGAATTTATTACTTTCACTTAAAATCATTAGTGTATTCCAGAATCATAAGGAAAACATTAATTTGGTATCACCTGTTGAATTTTGGGAACACTCAATAGCAACAGGAGTTATTGCAAGATATATGGGTTCAAATATTGGAATTGCAAATTCAGGAACTCTATTTTTAGGTGGTGTTTTACATAATATTGGTAGATTGATGTTTTACATAACTCTACAGAATGAATACGAAAAGGTGATTGACCTTCACATTAACGAAAAATATACTTTAAATGACGCCGAAAGGAAAATATTTGGTATATCAAGTCCAATCGCTGGCGAAATGCTTGCTCAAAAATGGAAATTACCTATTCAGCTAATTGATATTATTAAATATCACTATCACGGCACTTCGAATGATAAAATCAATTTAAATGTATCTGCTGTCCATATAGCTGATATAGTTGCACTGATGCTTAAATTCGGCTCTGATGGAAGAAAGTTCGTTCAGCAACCTAACCCGTTAGTATGGGAACAATTACAATTTACAGAAAATTTCTTTACAACTAATTTATCCAAAATGTCATCGGAAATTACTGATAATTGTTCGATTATTTTAGGTTCAGATTAATCTTAATAAAATGAAATGGCTCAAAAGTTTTGAATCAAAACAACTTTTTTCGTGGTACCTTTACGATTGGGCTAATTCTGCGTATTCAACAACTGTTATTACCTTATTCTTGGGTCCATATCTATCCATTTTAGCTAAGCAAAGTGCAGTAAATGGACTTGTTAATATTGCTGGAATTGAAATTCCTGTTGGTTCGCTTTTTCCTTATTCAATTTCACTTTCAGTTATTTTACAAGCATTGATTTTACCATTAATTGGCTCTTTATCTGATTTATATAGTAATAAGAATCATCTACTTGCAATGTTTACTGCAATTGGATCGCTTGCAACTCTTCTATTCTTTTTTGACGTAAACTATTTAGTTGCTTCTCTACTGCTAATTATCTCGAATGTGTCTTTTGGTGCGGCAATTGTTATTTATAATTCATTCCTAAATAACATATCATCAGTGGAAAATAGGCAAAAAGTATCATCGAATGGGTGGGCATTCGGATATATTGGAGGCGGACTTCTCTTAATCGTTAATTTACTGATATTTCAAAATAATGTTTTATTGAACATTTCGACCAATACAGCAATAAAGATCAATATTGTTTTAGCTGGATTGTGGTGGATTATTTTTGCAATGCCATCATTTTACTACTTAAGATTTCATAATAATTCTAATAAAATTAAAAAAACAAAAATTTTAAAACAGACATTTGTTCAGCTTAAAAATACAATTCTTGATGCAAAGAATCACAAAGTTGCAGTATGGTTTTTAGTAGCATATTTGTTTTACAATGATGGTGTGCAATCTGTAATTTCTTTGTCATCACTCTTTGGGCAAGAGGAATTAGGATTAGATATGTCTTTCCTAACTATTATTATTTTAGTAGTGCAGTTTTTTGCCGCATTTGGGGCAATAGCGTTTGATAAAATTGCAAATAGAATAGGCGAGAAGAAGGCATTATTATTTTCTATATTTATATGGTTATTAATTTTGCTTTATGCTTTTTTTATTCTTAAAAATGCTTATGATTTTTTTACACTGGCAATATTTATCGCATTAGTTATGGGTGGAATCCAATCTATATCGCGTTCGGCTTATTCCAAGTTGATACCTAAAGAAAAAGAAGGAGAGTATTTTTCGCTATACGAGATAAGCGAAAAAGGCACAAGCTGGATGGGTCCTTTCCTATTTGGTTTAACTTATCAAATCACACATTCTTACAGGTATGCAATATTATCATTAATCCTTTTCTTCATAATTGGTGGAACGATATTAATCTTTACAAAATTTGAAAAATCAAAAATTTCGCATTTGACAAGCAATGAACAATAAAATATCTGAATACTTAAATCAATTATTTGATAAAACATTGAGTTTAGATTTTCTAAATGAGTTGAATACAAATTTGTCGAATAATATTTATTTATCTAATTTTTCTCTTAAATCATTTTTTGTCAATTATTTATTAGAAAAAACAAAAAGTAAAGTATTAATTTTAACAAAAGATTTCTATACTCAACAAGAATTTATTAGCGATATTAATTTTTTTAATGCAGATGTAAAACCTTACGGATTATTAGAATCTGTTTCGTTTCAACCTGAATTATATGGCACTTCTGAACCACTTGGACACTTTATACAAAAAATTGAACAATTTTCCAAAGAGGAAAATAGTGTATTAATTGGAAGTATCGATATGCTGTCAATTGATTTTCCAACTAAGGAGAATATTTCTGCAAGTTTGTTAACAGTTTCTGTCGGAGACAAATTAATTTACGATGAATTTATAATGGATTTGGTGTTGAAAGGCTTTTTCAAGACTGATTATGTGGCAACAGAAGGAGAAATTGCAGTTCGTGGAAGTATAATCGATATTTTCCCACTTGGTTCTACCAATCCATATCGTATTGAATTTTGGGGAAACGAGATTGAGTCTATCCGCGAGTTTGATTCTATTTCGCAACGAAGTATAAATAATGTTAGTCAAATTAGTTTTTTATCAGATTTATTTGATTCTTCTCAAATCGAAACTAAAACCAAAATCAATAAATTAATTCCAAGTAACACAATAATCATTATTGACGAGCAAGTTAATATAAATCAAGAAGTTAATTTGCTTGACTATTTCGGTAAATTTAAAAAAGTATACATAAATCCTTTAGAAAAATCAAATTATCAAATTCTTGTAAATCAGCAGCAGAACTATAAAAATTCACTAAATGAGTTTATTCAGCAGCTAAAAGATTTCCATCAAAATACAACTTTACTTTATATTGTTTCGGATAATAAAAATTATTTAGATAGATTAAAGATTTTGGTTCAGCGTTATTTTGAAGAAAATGATTTTAATGAAATCAACTTTTTGAATTATTATCGCAAAATTAAATGGATTGAGTCGCCACTTTCAACAGGGTTTATAACCAAAGATTTGAAATTTGCAATTCTAACCGAACATCAAATCTTTGATAGAATTAATAAAGTTAATCAAAAAAGCTCATCTTCCAAAACAAGTTTAACTCTGAAGGAACTTGAAAATTTACAAGTTGGCGATTATGTCGTTCACGAAGATAAGGGAATCGGACAATTTGATGGTTTCCAAACTATCAAAGTTGGTGATGTGATGCAAGATTGCGTTAGAGTAAAATATCAAGATGGCGATATCTTGTACGTTTATATGAACTTAATTCATAAAATTGACAAATATTCATCATCAGAAGATACTCCTCCAAAGCTTAGTAAACTTGGTTCATCTGAGTGGGAAAGACGCAAAAGCAAATTAAAGAAAAAATTAAAAGATATTTCCCGCGAACTGATGAAATTATATGCAATGCGAAAGACATCAGATGGTTTTGCATATCCTACAGATACACTATGGCAGAAAGAATTTGAAGCGTCATTTATGTTCGAGGATACCATTGACCAAGCAAAAGCAACAGATGACGTGAAAGAAGATATGGAGCAAACTGCTCCAATGGATAGATTAGTTTGTGGTGATGTGGGATTTGGGAAGACCGAAATTGCTATTCGTGCCGCATTTAAAGCAGCAATTAATGGCAAGCAAGTAGCAGTATTAGTTCCTACAACAATTCTTGCTAAGCAGCATTATATGTCGTTCAAAGATAGAATGGAGAGATATCCTGTTAAATTAGCACTTTTAAGTAGATTCAGGACTGCAACAGAAATTAAAAAAGACTTAGAAAGAATAGAAATGGGCAAAGTTGATATAGTTATTGGCACTCATAGGATATTAAGTAAAGATGTTAATTTCAAGGATTTAGGACTACTAATAATCGATGAGGAACATCGTTTTGGCGTTTCTGCTAAGGAAAAACTACGACAAATAAAGGCAAATGTAGATACACTGACTATGACTGCTACTCCTATCCCGCGAACATTGAACTTTTCGCTTTTGGGAGTGCGTGATATTAGCATAATCGAAACCCCGCCACCTAATCGATTGCCAGTATATACCGAAATTATGCGGTGGGACAAAGAACACTTTAAGAAAGCAGCAACTAAGGAATTAAATAGAAATGGTCAAATATTTTTTGTTTCTGACAAAGTTTATGACTTGAATAAAATTGCAGCAGAAATTCAAACAATTTTACCAAGTGCAAAAATCGGAATTGCTCACGGACAAATGAAAACTTCGGACTTAGAGAAAGTGATGGAAAGGTTTGTTGCTAAGCAATTTGATATTTTGGTAACTACTAAAATTGTTGAAAGTGGATTAGACATTCCGTCCGCAAATACTATTTTTATCAATCGTGCACAAAATTTTGGTCTTGCTGAATTGTACCAACTTCGTGGTAGGGTAGGGCGTAGCAATATACAAGCATATTCATATTTAATTGTTCCAAATGACACTAAAATTTCTGAAAAAAGCATAAAAAGACTGCAAGCAATAGAAGAGTTTTCCGAACTTGGTAGTGGCATGAAATTGGCAATGCGGGATATGGAAATTCGCGGTGCAGGTAACTTACTTGGAGCAGAACAAAGTGGCTATATTGATGATATTGGCTATGAACTTTACTCTAAAATATTGGACGAAGCAGTACAGGAATTGAAGGAAGAGGAATTTTCTGAATTATTCAAAGACAAATTGTCAGTTAGCAATAAACTGCTTAGAAATAAGGATTTAGAAATAGATTTTGACAAAAATTCTTTCCTCAATCACAATTATATCGAAAGCGAAACCGAAAGATTTGTACTTTACAGAAAGATGTATGGTTTCAATAAATTAGAGGAAATTAAGAATTTCGAAAATGAATTAGTTGATAGATTTGGCAAAATTCCCGAAGAAACTCAAAATCTAATTTTCATTTTAAGATTACGTGTTTTGGGGTTGAATACAGGCTTCAAAAGAATTTCAATTAACAAGAATACACTTAAAATTGAACTTCCATTGGAATCAAATGAATACTTCCTACAAGTATTTCCGATTTTATTAGATTATTTTGAAACAATTAATTATAAGTACGAGATTAAGCAAACTCAAACCAAAATCTTTGTTCAAATAAATGAAATAGAGCAAACCGAGATTATCGAATTACTCTGGAAATTAAAGAAACATCTTGAATTGCAGATTGAGAATTAGTGAAATTGCTATTTACCATCAATTTTTGATAAATCTACAAAACTCATCATTGAATTTGATAAAATATACACCTTTATTTAAGGCAGAAATATCAATCTTATTATGATTTTGGTACTTGCCTTTAAGTAGTTTCCTACCATATAAATCATAAATTTCATAATTAACAGCATCATCTTGATTAACATTCATCTTAATAAAATCATTAGCTGGGTTTGGATAAACCAATGTACTTTCAATGGTAACTGGAATCTCACTTTTAATATCAGTGATACCTAAAACTGATAATGGTAATCGAAAAAT
>DYPF01000073.1 GCA_020720105.1 Chloroherpeton thalassium | reverse complement strand
CTTTGCAATAAATTTTAATATAAATAATGAAAAATGATTTTCAATAAATAATTTTGTTTTTTTACTAAAAATATTACTTTTTGAGAGTTATGAATATCAAAACAGCCGAAAATATCGGCAAATAACAATTTTTCCAAAGTTAAATTTATGAGGTAACTATGAAAACGACCGTAACATTCAGACATTTCAACTCGCAGCATCCACAACTGCATTCAGATGCGATAGATATTTCTGCAAATTTCACAAAATTTTTAGATGCAATCAATAGCGTAGATGTTGAATTTATCAATGACGAAAACAAAATTGTAGAATTTACAGTTAATGTAAATCGTGAGGTTCTTAAATCATCGGCTCATTCAGATGATTTTCACAAATCATTACACGAAGCATCAGATAAAATGATTAGACAACTAACTAAATGGAAAACTAAACATTTTGAAAATCATCATTAAACAATTTTATTAATTTCCTTCATTTCTCTAATGAGTTTTGTTGGAAAAACTAAATTATTTACTTTCCAAGAGGCTGTCTCATAAGTCAGCTTTGCAGTCATTCCCACGAAAGTGGGAATCCATAAATCCTCTATAGTAGTGCACGAATGAGTTCCTGCGTAAAATATGCTAATCTCCTTTCAACCCTATGCTTTAAGCATAGGGTTGATGAGGCTTTGTATTGATTCCCATTTGCACGGGAATGACAATTTTGAAATATTTTGGACTTATGAGACAGCCACTTTTTTATAAATAATTGTTAATGACAGGGAAATTAATTAATTCGCGAAGGAACAAGTAGGACTTTTTATTTCACTTTTATTATTCATTGGTCTAACTACTTTGCTATATCAAATCAGCAAAGGACGGCACTATTTAAAAATTGAGAAGCCAGTATATGCAAAATTAATCATCTATACTTTGTCAATCCTATTCATATCAATGCTTTACTTTGATTGGTATAATAGGACATTTTTCATATTTTTATACCTTGTTATTAATCATTTAATATTTTTTATGGAATGAGAAGTTAACCATTTAATTCTCTGTATAGCCGTGTTTTTCGGGATATGGGGGTAGTGGCAATGAATCTGGAATACCCATCAATGGGAAATCTTTACGCAATGGGTAAATTGGTTCGCCTGTTTCGGGGTTCTTATAATCTTCGGTCATATAGAATCTACGTAAAAATGGATGATTATCAAAGATAATTCCATACATATCGTAAGTTTCGCGCTCGTACCAATTAGCACTTTCCCATATTTTAGTAACTGATGGGCAATGCGGCTTGTGCTCATCAATTTTAGTTTTAACTCTTAGATAAGTTTTGAATTTATTAGAGAATAAAATGTAAACTACCTCGAAACGATAAGGCTTGGTTAGCCAATCTATGGCAGTAATATCTATGCACATATCAAATGAAGTTTGTGGATTATCTCTAAGTTCTTGCAAAATAGAAAGTAATTCATCTTTGCCAACAAACAATGATAATTGATTATGATGTTCGTAAAAGCTTTCTTGTGATATCTTTTCACCAAAAACATTTTCTAAAATTGTCTTATCTATATACATTTCAGTCTAATTTAATTTACAAAATTTAATTTACAAAACTTGTTTATTAATAAAGTCTTTTGCCGAGTCTACTGTCTCGTAGAACTTGAACAATTGATCGATTTGAGTCATTGTCATCAAGCTTTGCACAAATTTGCTTGCACTAACAATAATTACCGGTATTGAGTGTTCTCTTAATGTGCGGTGTGCTAATAAAAATGCACCTAAACCGGAACTATCAAGAGACTCTACATTTGCAATGTCGAAAATCAGCCCTTTTATGTCTGGTTGGGCTTCAATAAGTACTTTTGCTTTTATTTCAGGAGCTATATCTGCACCCAAAGATTTCTCCTTAAAGGAAAAAACTATTATATTATTATCATTTTCTATTGAGAATTTCATCTATTTTTGTAAAATTGTATTTTAATTTTATCAAAATTAACAATTTATGTTGAATAAAACAAATCAATTCACTCTAATTACTAATCTTTTGTTAATTAGGCTTAGTTCAATCGGTGATTTATTGCTCACTACTCCAATAATTAGAGCAATTCGTGAGAGCTATCCAAATTGCAAGATTCATTTCGTTACTTTGAGTGAATTTGGAGAAGTCCTAAAAAATAACCCAAATATTGATACCTTAATTCAAATTCCAAAAAAAGAATTAAAAAATTATTCTTTCAAATTTCACAATTTGCAAAACAATAAATTTGATTTAATTATTGATTTACAAAATAATAAATATTCCAAAAAAATCATTTCAAGTCTATCTTTCAGCAAAATTTCAATCTTAAATAAACAGCGAAAACATAAATTATCAACAGTGTATCTAAAAAAGCCACTTATACAAAACTATTCTGTTGTTGGTAATTATTTCCGTACAGCACAAGAATTTTTGACAATAAAAGAAGATGAAAAAGGTTTGGAATTCTGGTTAGATTCGGAGTCAGAGTACAATTCTGGCAAAGGAAATAATAGAGAGCCGAATTTAAATCGTATGAAAACAATTTCGATTGCTCCTGGTGCTGCTCACTCCACTAAACAATGGTTGCCTGAATATTTTGTGGAATTGATTAAGTTGATTAATAATAAATATCCAAATAAATTTTCTTTCAATCTATTGGGTTCGGCAAAGGAGAAGCAAATTTGCGATTCAATTGAAACAGAATTGATAAAACATAATTGCTCGGTGCATAACTATGCTGGCAAAACAAGTTTGCAGGACTCAGCCAAAATTATAAATGAATCGGATTTTATGTTCACAAACGATACTGGTTTAATGCACATTACTTCATCAAGGCAAGTACCGATGATTGTCTTCTTTGGTTCATCAAGTACAGATTTTGGCTTTTTGCCTTATCATTCTAATTATTGGCTTTTGGAAACAAAACTTTGGTGCCGACCTTGTTCGCATATTGGCAGGAGTTTTTGCCCACTCGGTCATTTCAATTGTATGCGAAAAATTACACCTGAAATTACATTTATTGAATTTGAGAAATTTGCTAAGGAAATTAACTTACTATAAATCCATAGAATTTGAGATATTTAGTTTCGGGCATTGCTGTAAGTATTGGATGATCGGGTGATTGCAATCCCGTATAAATCAATCGCAGACTTCTTTTTGCCTCTTTTGCAGCCTTTTGTATAGTATCGTAAAATGTCTGGTCAGTAATGTGTTGCGAACAACTCGATGTTAGCAAAATGCCATTTTTATTTAGTCGCTTCATAGCAAGGCGATTTACTTGGAAATATGCACCGATGGCTTGTGGAACATTTTTTTTGCTTTTTGTAAAAGCAGGTGGATCGCAAATAATTGTATCGAAGGTCTCAATTTCTGCTTTCAGAAAGTCAAATACATCAGATTTAATAAATTGAATATTATTAAATTTATTTTGCTCAGCATTTGCTTTTGCTTGATTAATAACATTTTCTTGAGAATCAATTCCAATCACTTTTTCTGCACCAGAATATGCTGCATTTAGCCCAAATCCACCCACATTACAAAATAAATCCAATACTTTACTCTTATTCGATATGCTTTGTAAAAATTTACGATTCAATCTTTGGTCATAAAAATATCCTGTTTTCTGTCCTTCAACAATTGAAATTAAGTATTTCACATTATTTTCAGTAATTTCAATCTCATCTGGAATTACTCCAAACAGTACTTGACTTTCTTGCGGTAATAATTCATAAATTCTCCAAATTGAATTATTTTTCTGATAAATACCTTTTGTTGTTGGAAATATTTCAAGCAAAACTTCTATGATGATTTCTTTGAAATTCTCCATTCCTGCTGAATAAATTTCAATTGAAAAGTAATCTCCATATTTATCAACAACCAGCCCCGGCAAATTATCAGATTCGCCAAAAATCAAACGATAATCCACACTTCCATTTAAAAGTCTATCCCTAAGATATTTAGCTTGCAAAACCCTTTTCCTAATTTCACTTTTATCAAAATTATTAGTATTCAATAGGCGAACACTAATCAGACTATTTCGATTATAGAATCCTAAGCCAAGATTATTCTCGTATTTATCAGAAACATCAACCAAACTTCCTCTGGAAAGTTCGGGCAATTCAACCAATTCATTCGCGAAAAGCCACATATATCCAGATTGGATTTTTCGTAAAATACTATTATTTTTAATCAATAATTTAGGATAATTTTTAGCAATAACACTCATAAGTAAACCTTGGTAAAGCAATTTTTAAAATGCAATTTCGTTAATCTTAAAATTAAGGAAAATTAATCAAAAATATTACTGATTTAAATAATTATTAAATTGGCAGAATTTTCGGAAAATAAATTATAACAAAAAAAAAGAAAACTAAATGGCAATAAATAGAAATATTGGCGGCAGTTTATTCGGTTCGATGATGCCACCTGTGATAAAAACATTATTAATAATAAATGTGGGTGTGTATGTTTTAGAAACCTTCATTTTAAGTTTTATTCCAATGATGGGAACAACATTAGACCGAGTATTTTTTCATTATTTTGCTTTGCAACCGCTGTTTGCAAATGGATTGAACTATATTGATGGCAATAGTTTTGGGTTTTGGCAGCTACTATCATATCAATTTATGCACGGGGGGCTGTGGCATTTATTTTTCAATATGTTTGCTCTTTGGATGTTTGGTATGGAATTAGAAAACCGCTGGGGTAGCGGAAAGTTTTTACTTTACTATCTTTTATCTGGTATTGGTGCAGGTTTATCACAGATTTTCATAAGTCCTTTTATCGGTCAAGTAGCCCCAACTGTTGGTGCAAGTGGCTCGATTTATGGCATTTTACTTGCATTTGGAATGACATTTCCTAATCGTCCAATATTTATGTTTCCATTTTTCATTCCGATTCCAGCAAAATTATTTGTGATAATATTTGCGGGAATAGAATTGTTCTCGGGATTTAGTTCTAATGATGGAGTAGCTCACTTTGCCCATTTAGGTGGTGCATTAACAGGTCTATTGATAATCTTGCTTTTAGGCAAAACAAGTATTTATCAATCATTGGAGAAACTAACAGGAAAATTATTCAATAAAAAAACTTCAAATACAAATTCTACTCGTGATTTTTATTCACAAATGTACGAAAAATCCGAACCAAAAGGCAATTTCTTCGATTCTTGGAGCAAACCCAAGCAAGAATCAAAATTTGAGCAAAGTATGTACGAAGCACGGCAACCTAAGCCACAAGCATCTTCGCGACCAACCATTAATTTTGAGGGTGAGGAAATTACGCAAAGAAGAATTGATGAGATTTTGGATAAAATAACTGCAAATGGTTACCAAAGTTTGAATGACAAGGAAAAGAGAATTTTAACAGAATTAAGCAAAAAACTTTAACTCACCTCCTACAAGTTGTAATATGCTGAATTCACAAAAAGAAATTATTTCATATTATAATGTGCATAAAGAAAAAATTAATCATCAATTAGACCACTTCCAAAGTGTTCCAACCGAGAAATATTTTTATGAATTATGCTACTGTTTATGCACTCCAATGAGCAAAGCCGAAAATGCACAAAAAGTACAATTGATTTTGGAAAAATCAGAATATTATAACAAAGATTTAGAAATTTCTGAAATATTAAGAAATCCTGATAATTACATTCGTTTTCATAATCAAAAGGCAAAGCATATAGAAAATGCGAAAAAAAATTATTCTGAAATATTGCAAATAATTATTTCAGCTGAAAATAATTTTGAAAAAAGGGAAAAATTAGTAAAATTTGTACCGGGAATGGGCTACAAAGAGGCTTCACATTTTTTACGAAATATAGGATTATTTGGTTTAGCAATTTTAGATAGGCATATTTTGCGAAATCTTGCTAAATATAATGTAATTCAAGAAATTCCAAAAACAATAAATTCTAAAAAATACGTACAACTTGAACAATTATTTATTAACTTTGCAAATTCTATTGGACTATCATTAGAGAAATTAGATTTAACGTTGTGGGCAAAAGAAACAGGTTTTGTACTGAAATAATTTTTTTTTACTTTTAATTAAACCTTTTTTTATTTTGAATAGTCTAATAATCAGATTCGAAAATTTTTTTTACAAATTAAAGGAGTATAAAATGAAACTCAACAAATTAACAACAAGCATTTTTGCAATTTTGATGGTAGCTTTAATGTTCAGCGTATCATCTTGCACAAAGAACCCAACTGAGCCAACTGGAACAGGCACTTACGAAGAAGTATTCAACTTTGTATCAGCTGGTGACAACATCGAAGATATTTCCATTCAAGGTGCTTCATTAGAACGCCCTATGGCATTGGAAAATGAAGTTAATGCAAAATTAGTTGAAGAAGGCAGATTATTTGGTGGTCGCGAACCACAATTCACATTCCGCTTTATTTTCAAACAATTACAATTAACAGAAGAACAATTACCTTTGGTTAAAGAAGTAATGATTGCACACAGAGATTGCCAAAAAGCTGCAAGAATTGCATTCCATACTGCTATTGCTGAAATTATTGCCGAAGCAAACGTACAACGTCAAGCAATTATCCAACAAGTAAAAGATGGTACTATCACAAGAGAAGAAGCTCGTGAATTATTCATAGCTTTGAATAAAGCAACAAAAGCAAAAATCGAAGAAACAGGTGCTATCGAAGAATTGCAAGCTGCATTGAAAGATTGCACAGAAACAATGATTGCTGCTATGCACGAAATTCTTGACGATACTCAAGATGCAATCTTCGACAAATGGGTAGAAATGATGAAAAACCGCAAAACTGGTGGCAAAGGTCCTGGTATCGGCGTTCGTCCATAATACACATACAATAAATCTCAAAATATTTCAGACATCGGATGTTTCCAAAATATCCGATGTCTTTTTTTTTAGAAAGTACTCTATAGAAATTCAGCGAAATTGTTTTTTTCTTTTGAATATGCACAGCCATCAATTTCCATTAACCATTGGGGTCTGCAAATTGAACTCTGCACAAACATAATAATTGCAGATTTACCGAGCATTTTTTCTAAAGTTGATTTTACTTCTAAATAATCTTTAGCATCTCTGATATAAACAAATAAATAAGCAACATTATTGAAATCAATATTATAGTTCGAAATCAAAGCATTTATGTTATTAATTGATGACTCTGTTTGCTTGGCGATGTTGCCAATATTACTAACATTTCCTTCATTATCAATACTTGCTGTTCCCGAAATCATATATTTTGCTCTATCGCCAAAAGAAAGCTTAATTCCACGTTCAAAAGTTACACCGTATTTAATAGTTTTGGGCATATTCGAAAGAGCTTCCATTTTTTGTATTTGTCCTTCTTGTAGTCCAGCTATGGTTATAGCATCAATAGCAACAAATTGCGAGGGATTCTCAGAACGTCCTTCAACAGCAGTACTTGCAGGAAAAAACGCATCAAAATCATTATTTGCAAAGAAATTTCTTCTACTCTCTACAAATGGCAAATAATTATTATCAATATCACGCACCGAAATCCAAGTTCTCACTAATTCTTTATTTAAGATAATTTTGGGATTATTTGACTGGAACTCCGAAAATAACAAATCGCTTTGAGATATAACATCTTTTTCGTTTGAATTACCTAAATTGGCAAAAAACGAAAGTTCGTAATTTTTTCCTTTGCAATGAATTGAATTGCATTTATCATTGTGCTTACAGATAATATCAAATTCTTTATTTTGAATATGATAAGAAATAATCGATATCCTTCCACTATCCAATGGAGCATTACCAACTAAACGAATTGCACCCCGAGATAATATCTTAAATATCCGTGATTGTTTTACAATTACTGCTTGATTTTCAACATCGCTAAGAAAAATTCTTGTATAAATTGGTATTAGATTTTTCTTGTCATCAAAATTAATTAATTCATTGTATTCATTTAGAATTTGTAATAATGACTCAGTTAAACTAAGATTGGGCTGACATCTCAGGATAATATGAGACTCTGTTAGCCCAATATCAGTATCAAAATCAATTCGATTACTTAAGTTGCTACTTGATAGATATTTTTGAAACATTCAAGAATGATAAATCTGCTAATAAACAACAAACTTTTCAGTTGAAGTCTGTTTTCCACTTGTTATTTTAACTAAATAAACTCCAGAAGAAATTGTCATGTTATTTAAATTTGTAATTCTCAAGCTTAAATTTGCAGAGCTATTTACCGATGTTTCAATAATTTGATGGTAAATAATATTTCCTTGAATGTCAGAAATTTCTATAATAGATTGATTAGCATTAGCTACAAAACTAATATTTAAATTATCTACAACTGGATTAGGAAAAATTGAAAATTCAGCAATTTCTTCATCAACAGAAACAGTTTTAACCGAGCCAGTTAAAGGCAAACTTTGATTATAGAAAGTGCCACTTCGGGAACTATTTAATTCAAGCGACATCACCATATAATTAAGAGTGCCATCATAAAGGAAATTGTCAGTAAACTCAGTTGCTTCAATTGGCTTATCAGTTAAAAGAATATAGTTTGCATTCTTGTTGGTATTGCGGTAAATCACGAATTTTTTGGAATTTTGACCTTCGGGAGCTATCCATTTTAGTGTAATTGTTCCATCAGTATTTTCAATAACACTCAATTCTGTTGGAGGATTTGCATTAGTATTAAACATTCTCAAAGTTGGGTCGCCAAGCAATCCAATGTGCACTTGTCGAGTTCCTGATGTATATAGAATTCCATTAGGATATTGAGAATTGTAGTAAACATTTGGATAGTAAAGATTATTATTATTTTGGGTTGCTAATAATGATGTTCCAATTGGCTCGCCAAGATTCATTTTATGGAAAAACCAATGAGGTCTGCCCGACCAAGCTATAGTTAAAGCACCGGGATCGGCAGCCATAACAGAACGCAATAAGTTATTCTTCGCGTCCCAATCACCAAAATATGAACCAAACAATAAGCTAAAAATTCCATTAATTTTATTGCTTTTGAAATCTGTATAATTTCCAATTCCACCTGCACTTGTGAAGCTTCCACCGCCACAACCATAACTCCATAAGTAAGGTTCTGTGGATAAAGTGGTAATAAAGTCAGCAGCAATTACATCATTGCGGTCAAAGAAATTAGTAAATGCACGCCAACCAGATGCAGCAAAACCTTCTGGATAGCTCTGGGCTGAGAAATTATCATCAACAACACCTTTCCAAACAACTTCAAGTTGATTAGTTCTCCATTGGTGATTGCGGTAAAGATATTTGCGAACTAATTCCATTTCGGGATTAGCTAAAGTGCTATCAAAGAACATTTCCATTTTGCTAAAATCAATTCTGCCAACAGCATAAGGAACAACAATATTGGTTGCAAGTGCTGTTTGGTCGTACTTACCATCTCCAATAATATTCTTATTTTCGGCACGGCTTGCATCTGAATTATTTACAGTCATATCCGTCCAAAAATTATTATTCACAGCATAATAAACATCAGCGGGCCAAGCACCATAGTGATCGGTATGAGCATCGGGAGCAAGGTAACCCGAATAAGGAACTGCAATTCGTCCAATCAATATTACATTTGATAAATTTGGGTTTTGTGTATAAATATCATTGATAATATTTTTGGTTGATATTACTTTTGATTTATCAAAAGAATCAGCACGAGGAGCTGTAGCCATCACTACATTATATCCTTCTTGTATCAAATCTGCTTTCATTTGGTTCAATTCATTAGCAAGACCTTCATTCATAGTTTCATCAACTAAAATTATCACGCTTCCTTTAGTCAAATTTGGAACTACTTCTATTCCGGTTGTAATGTAACCTGTTGCAGAAAAGTTAACGTAAGTGTTAGTTGTATCATTAACTTTAACCAATTTTTTGCCAGTTGCAATAATTTGGTACTCGTACTTAGTGCCAATCTTTACATTATAGTCTGTAAATTTATTAACTGAAGTATCAATAATTGACTGAAGCGGATTCCCCCAAGTTGTTGCGTTAGCAAGTTTTTTAAAGATAACAAAATTATCAGCAAATCCATAATCGAACCAATTTATTGTGATTGATGGATTGGCTCCTGACTGCACATTAGCCCAAATTGGAACAGTTAAATCGCGTGAATTCATACTTTGCGAGAATAAATTCAAATTAGCAATTAAAAATAAAGCAAAAATTGAGTAAAAATATTTTTTCATAAAAAATCCATTTTAAAAAAAGTAAATTAAGAAAAAATTATTTATTTGGGCTTTTTCAGGGTAAATAAAAATAAAAAATCCCCGCAAGTTTTTGCAGGGATTTTGGGAATTTCGTTATATTTAGTAATTTTATCTTGAGTAGTACTCAATTACTAATGATGTTTCGCATTGTACTGGAATTTCAGCTGGATTTGGAACATAAATCAACTTAGCAGTTACGTCACCTTTTGATAATTCAATATAAACTGGAGGATTAGAATAACGAATATTATCTTGTACATCAGGTAAGTTTTTAGCTTTTTCTTTCATAGAAATTACATCATTTACCCTTAATTGGTACGAAGAAATATCAACTTTTTTACCATTTATCTTGATATGTCCATGCGAGATAATTTGCTTAGCTTGATATAAAGAACGAGCAATACCAGAACGGAATACTACTGAATCCAAACGAGTTTCTAATAAAGCGAGTAAATTATCAGCAGTGTTTCCAGCTGCTCTACTTGCTTTTGCATAATAATTACTCATTTGTTTTTCAGAAACATTATATTGCAAACGCAATCTTTGTTTTTCGAAAAGTTGCTTTCCGAAGTCAGATTGTTTTGCACGCCTCTTTTGAGGACCAAATTGTCCAGGAGGATATGGCTTTTTAGTTGCATATTTTCCTGATTTTGCAGTGATATTCACTCCAATTTTTCTTGATAACTTTACTTTTGGACCTGTATAGTTCATTTCATTCCTAAATTATTATCTTTTTTTATGTTATTAGAGCCAAATCTAAATGTGGCTATTATAGAACTACAAAATTAACATTTTTAAGTGAATTGACAAAATCTTTAGAACATTTTTTTTTAATTCCTCACCCTTGCCCCCTCAACGAGTGTGAATTTTGTTTGAGACTACCCCCTTGCCTCAATGAGTGGGAATTTTATTTAATATTTGAACTAAATCAGCTTCCCAGCTTTCTACTGGAAATTCGGTAATTCTTCCAATTTCTTTGCCATCTTCGAGCACAACTACTGTCATTACTCTATTGATAAAGTATGTCTTATGCTTGCCTGTTGGCTCGTACTTATCGCGGTCTACTCCTATTAATTCATATTTGTCAAATTCAACAGTTTCCAACAACTTCATAAATTTTGGCAATTCCGATTTTGTATCGCCACACCACGAACCCGCAAAAATAAGTATTGTCAAATCTGTATTTTGCTTTAAATAGCTTTTCAATTTGTCAAGTTCTGTTGGGTTAATTTCAAAATAGCCTTCGATATGCCAATTCATTTCCTTTTGCCATTCTTCCCAAGTGAAATTTCCAACAAGGATTTTTCTGCCATTATCATCTTGCTTGATATACTTTTCTCCTTTAGAGCAGGAAATAATAATAAAAGTAAGCAAAATAAATAAAATCAACTTATTCTTCATAATAATTATAGTTAAAAGGGTTAAGATTACGTTTTCTTTAAAAAATATCTTTAAAATATCATAGGCATCAGATTAATCATAGGCATCAGATTAATCATAATAATCATAGTTAAAGTCTGTACTATGATT
>DYPF01000072.1:2704-11815 GCA_020720105.1 Chloroherpeton thalassium | reverse complement strand
ACATTTCGCCTGATACAGTTTACATATTGTCCAAAAAACAATAAGACCCTACTGGTTTATCGCCCAAAAAGGAGAAAGGCGGAGGGAATAATTATCCAATTAATTTTGTAATTTTGTAGAAATGAAATGGAGGACTATGTTATGAAATTTAGAACATTTATTGAGCAAGATGAAGATGGAATTTTCGTGGCAACCTGCCCAACTCTACCTGGTTGTATAAGCCAAGGTAATACAAGGCAAGAAGCGTTGTTAAATCTCAAAGATGCAATTGAAGGTTACTTATATAGTTTGCAGAAACACAATGAACCAATACCATTGCCAATTAGCGAAGAATTGTTAGAGATAGTGATATGAGTTCTTTGATTGTGTTATCTGGCAAAGAGTTGTGTAAAATTTTAATGAAATTAGGTTATTAAATTGACCATCAAACGGGTAGTCATTAATTTTAAGACAAAATATTTACCCTAATCGAAGGCTAACTATTCCAAACCACAAAGAAATTGCTAAGGGTACTTTACGAAAGATTATTAGAGATGCTGGTTTAACTCTTGATGAATTTAATAATTTATTGGACTAATAAATTACAGAATGAATATGGGAGCAAGGGTATATGACCCACAAATTGGTCGGTTATAGAGTGTGAATACTTTTTACGAGGCATTCCCCAGCCAATCGGCATAATAATTATTTATGTTTTTATTGCTCTAATATAAATAGATTGATATTTCTGGTTGTTTATGTTTTCTATTTTTGTTTCAACTATGTCCAATCCCACAGCTTTTAGATGATTTGTAATGCTTTCTGAATCAAAAGCATTGTACAAATAATCATAATCGTTAGTTTGTTTGCCAAATAGAAGCTCATTTACTTCCCTATTGCTTAATAAACCATCATTATAGTTTTGTAAAATTGATTTCAAGTCTGGCAAAATTAATATCATCACACCACCAACCTTAAGAACCCTTTTCCATTCGGTTAACACATTTCTGGTGTGTCGGTGAGGAAATACTTGCAGAATATTTTCAGCAAATATTAAATCTACCGACTTATCAAGATAAACTAATTTAGTGATGTCAGCTTGAATTTCTCCTTCGATTTGGGGCAAAATATCCAAGTTGTCAAAACCCTCTAAAACTTTGCCCTGACTTGCCAAATGCAAGAATTTTGGCAAAACATCAAAATTATCTTTAGTAATTTGATGAGAATTTATATCTTTTTCTTGCTTAGAATTTTCTTTATTTGCTAATAATTCTAAAAGATTACTAATATCAAGCAAATCATTTGTACTATCTTCCATTATTCTTGTATTATATGTTAATAAATCTTTGAATATTAAATTCTTATTTTCAAAATCAATTTTTCTATTAGCGATAATTTCATTGTAAATTTCAACTAACTTGTTAATATATTCCTCAAACGTAAATGAAATTGAAGTATTTCTTTGAAGTTCAATTAATTCAGTTTTATCTTTCAAAAATCCCTTTAAAATATCTGTAAGTTCAAAGTAATCATTATGCTTATACAGTTTTCCATTTACTCCATCAATTATAAAGTCTGGAATTCCTCCTATATTTGCACCAATCACAGGCAATCCCATAAATAATGCTTCGGGTGCAACAAGCGGACCTCCTTCCTCCCAAATACTTGGTATCAGAACAAGGTCGTTTTCATCGGCAATTATCGCGAAATCCTCTGATGTATATTCACCTTTATACTCTACTCTTGCGTTTGGAAAACCTTTTTTCAAAAATTCAAGTATTTCGCTGCTTCCATTTGCATAAATATTAAAATTAATATCATAGTTAGACAAGATTTCGCCCGCACGATAGATAATCTCTATACCTTTGTGTGGAAAGATTGAACCCAAAAAGGCAACTCTTAATCCATGATTGGAATATGTTTTATTTTTATTTAAAATAGAATCGCAACTCTCAGATACTTGATTTAGAATAATAGTTTTATCCTTTATTCCTGCAAATTCATCAAAAATATTTGCCACCTTTTTGGAAATAGCAATAAAACAATTAACTTTCTGTTTGAGCAACTCTATTGCGGCAAATTTTCTACGATTGTAAGCAGAAATTAATTTTGGATGTTCTTCAACTAAAAATGAATTAGTAAAGAAATCAGTATTATGCCATTTTGTAAACCTCGATTTATAATCGAACATATATAAGCCGGGATCTATCAAATGATAATTATGTGCTGTGAAGATACTCGGTATCTGCAATTTGTATGCAACATCAACAATTCCGAAGGATAAACCAAGAAAATTGTGATAATGAATTAACTTCGGTTTTGTTTTTTCTAAAACTTCTTTAAAATACTTGACAACAGGTTCATTATAAACCTCGAAATCGGGGTGAGAATGAAAGAGTTCATACGACTTCCGGTATTTTACCGAATATATTGATATTCCGATTTCTTCTTTGTATTCAGTTTGGAATGAAAAATCCTCATTTTCTTCTAATAAATCCTCTGTAAAAATTATTATTTTATAGCCAAGTTTGACAAGACTATTTGCAATTGATTTAGGTAAAGTAGAACCGCCTCCGTCTGTATTCCAGCCAAATACAGTCATTAAAATTGTCTTATTGGGTTTTTCTTCAGCTCTTGATTTTGGAGATATTTGTGCTTCTAAATATTCTAAATCCAATTCTGGCAATAAATTCAATATTTCAGAATAGTAATTATATTGATGAATAATCATACCAACACTATGCATATTTGCTAATAATTCTTGTTCATTAAATTGGCTACCATTATCTAAATATACTGATCCATTTTCGATTTTTTGTATTTGTCGTTCATCTAATTTCAAGAAAGTTGGAATAAATTGCTCCAAAAGTGGTTTGTACTCTTTAATTCTATTAATAAAAATATCTGGATTTCTTAAATTAGAGATAGATATATCAAACACATCTCCTTCAATAACAAGCATTTTAGGATATTTTCGTATAAATTTCAGAACATTTCTTGCTGCCATTTTTTGACGTTTTTCAAACCCAGAGATGTCAATCCAATGATAATGAGTGGCAATTGCTTGCTTGGTAAAATATACAGAAAAACCAATTTGTTCTAATCTAAAGCCAAGCTCTGTATCTTCCATCATTGGCTCGTTGAAGAGTGGATCGAAACCTCCAATTTGCTTTAAAGCTTCAGTCAAAATGCTAATATTACAAGTCCAAAAGAATCTATAATTATGCAATCTATCCTCTTCAGCTAAGCTGTATCCAAAAATTAGCGGAGTGTTTTCTGCAATCCACACAAATGGACGTTTTACAAACTCTTCGGCATAATTAAAAGTGCCAAGAACAGCAACTTTTTTATGCGCCAATATATGATGTTTATCCCAGTGAACTTGTAGATTATTCTCATCTAAAATCGCATCATCATTTATTATTAATGTAAATTTACCTTGTGCAATTTCAATTCCACTATTTCGAGCAACTCCTGGACCGCTATTTATTTGTTTGATATATTTGAATGCAAAGTTGAAATTCCCATTCTCGCAAATTTCCTGTGTATTGTCTGTGGATCCATCGTCAATAATAATCACTTCAAATTTGTTATTATCATAAGTCTGATTTTGAAGTGATGCAAGGCATTGTGCCAAAACATAAGCACGATTATATGTTGGAATTATCACAGAAAAATCGTAATTATATTCTTTTGCTGGATATTCTTTTTCAATCACATTTGCCTGAATTTTGACCAATTCAATCTGAAGTTGCTCCATTTGTCTTCTTATGCTTTCTGGCATCTTCAATGATTTTGATAATTCTCTTCCTTCAATTAAATCAACGAATAATTCAATAGAATTTTCCCAATTGAACGACTCATTTTGATGCTTCTTACCTAATTCGGATAAACGACTCATTAATTCTGGATTTTCTAAGAGTATCTTAGCAAGTCGAGGAAACTCAACAACGTCAGCAATTATTCCACCTGCTTCGTCTGAAGCGGAATTACAATCTGGGGTAGCAATCCAAGGTGTGCCATAATGCATTGCTTGGATTAACGATAAAGGACCAGCACTTTCGCCTAATGATGGCACAAGTAATAAATCAGCCTGTAAAATAGCCTCATTTGTATCTTCTGGTGGTAAACCCGATATAATTAGAATATTTTCATTTAACTCTGCTATTTTCCTACATTGCTCAAAATATATTTCCTGACTAAGTATTTGATGACCAATTATAACTAAGTTCCAATCTTCGTTGTTATTTGCAAATTGTTTTAATAAATTCAACTGATTTTTGACGGGGTAGAAATTAGCAACTACAAGTAAAATATGTTTTGCCCTTAGATTGAACTCATTTCGTAAATTAAAGTTAGATTTAATGGGATTTACTGAATGTGGTATAAATATATGATTTAGATTATTATTCTCAAGGAATCTCTTATCCCAACCATTTTCGGAAACTGAAATCAAATGTTTTGCTTTTTGTAGAACCTCGACAATTTTATCAGTAATTTTATTTTTTTTCCAATGCTCAATTAATTCCTTGCGAACACTGGGCAAAAATATTAGATTTTGTTGCTTTTTTGTAAGATAAATTGTTTGTCCAACCCAATTATCAGGCTGAGACAAAGTAATAATTGCAAAATAATCAGAATTATCCAAATACTTTGCTGCTTCACGAATTAAGTCGGTATTTAAAGATTTTGTTTCTTCAACTTCAATTTTCCAATCAATGATTTTCATCCCATCAATTTCGTTGGACATACGATTTGGCAACCAGCGGCACATTACATCAATTGAGTAACCTTGCGTTTGTAATTGCTTGCCTAATTCACTCATAAATAACTCAACTCCACCAATTGAGGGGAGAAAGTAATCGCAAAAAAGTAAAATTTTCTTATTTGTATCTATCTTATTGATAAGTGAAAACACTAAATTATCTACATTCACGGGTTGTTCATTGGTAATATCGAATAATAATTGAAAATCTTTATTATTTTGTAATAAATCGATTGGAAATTCCGCTAAAAACCGAGTAACTGTTGCTGTTGATTTATCCAAAGAGTCTTCGAGTTCGGCAATTAATTGCTTAGCATTGTAATTGCTTAGCAAATTATCACTTAGTTTTAAGAATTGAATAGCATTTACCAAACTATTGTACTTCATATAAATATCCGCAATTTCGTAGTAGGCTTTTGCTTTTATCTCATCAGAATTGTTATTTATCAAGTATGGAAATAAATCTATCAACGAACAACTAACAAGCAAATTAGATATTATCTTACGTTCAAATTTGTAATTTGTAGAATCTGTTAATAATCCTGTAATATTATCTTTATGCATATAATATGTATATAATATCATATCATAATGATACATTTTTATTTCACGTTTAGCAAGCATTCTTACCCAAAATTCAAAGTCTTGTGCCCGTGTAAAATCCAAATCAAAATTTCCAATTTCTTCATAAATTGACTTTTTTACTAATGAAGATGGATTCGGAAATGGTGAGCCAATTTTTAAAGCAAATTGCAAGGCTTCTTTTTGGCGATTATTCCAATTTTGGTATTTTAAAATTTGCTTTTGCTTTCCATCTTCACCTATAATTTGTAAATTCGAATAAATCAATTCCAAATTTGGTTGTTCATTTAATTTAGCAATATAAAGCTCCAAAATATTAGGAAATAATTCATCATCACTATCCAACCAAAGTATAAATTCACCTTTGGCTTGCTTGATTGCATAATTTCGTGTATATGGAATGCCACTATGTTCTTTATAAACATATCGTATTTTTGGATTATTAAATGAATTGATAATTTGAAAAGTCCCATCGGTAGAGCCATCATCAATTATTAAAATTTCATAATTTTCATAATTCTGATTTAACGCGGACATAATTGAACGAGTCAGAAACACACTTCTATTATAAGTTGGAATACAAATAGAAATTAATGGCGAATATTTATCAAAAATCATAATCGATTGTTTTATTAAAAAATGAACAAGAATTATGCCATTTTGGACATATTACCACGGATTGAAATCACCGAATTTAATTTGCAAATTCGGAGCATTCTTTTTTATGCTATTGTAGAAAAGTTGTCCCACTTATAAATTATATTAGAAATCGCCATACAAAATATATAGCAATCCTTAAAATTTATAAAAACTATGCCAATTTTAATAGCGCATTTTTAATAGCACATATTTAATACTAACAATTAATAAAAAATCAACCTAAGTTAGCATCAAGATTTGATAATGGAAGTGAAAAATAAAATGATGTACCAATATTTGGAATACTTTCCACCCAAATTTTGCCTCCGTTTTTCTCTACAAACTCCTTACAAATCAACAAACCAAGACCTGTGCCTTTTTCATTATTTGTCCCTGGAGTGGTTAACTGGGATTCTATGGAAAAGATTTTTGCAATTTTATCAGGGGAAATTCCAATACCTGTATCGGTAACAGAAACAATCACCTCTTCATTTGAGCAGTGTGCATTAACAGCAATTCTACCAAATGACCCTGTAAATTTAATTGCATTCGAAATTAAATTTCGAATAACTGTTGTAACCATATTGATGTCTGCATAAACAAATAAGCGATGTGGCACGTTACTCTGAATAGATATGTCTTTTATTTTAGCTTGTTGTTGTAAAAATGAAGCAACACTATCAGCAACAGAGTTCAATTCGAATTCAATTGGATTGAACAGAATTTTACCACGTTGAGATAATGACCATTGAAGTAAATTTTCTAATGTTTCATATAGATGCTTAGAAGATTTATTGATTTCGATTAGCAATTCCATTCTTTCTTCTTCGCTAAAACTTGAATATTCCATCGTAATAACTTCCATTGCTTGCTTAAATGCGGCTAATGGATTTTTTAAATCGTGAGCTATAATCGAAAATAATTTATCCTTTGTTGCATTCAATATTTCTAATTCTTTATTTATTTCTGTTAATTTTTCGTTCTGACCGACAATGACATTTTTGTTTTGCTCAATTTTTGAAACCATTTGATTGAAGAAGTCTCCGAGTTTGGAAAATTCATCTGCTGTTTTAATCGATAATTTAACTTTCAAATTACCATCTGCAACTTGCAATGTTGCATTTTGAAGATCTTTTACAGGTTGTGTGATATTCCTTGCGTAAAAAATTGTAAGGATTAAGCCCAAAATAATTGAAAATATCATAAATGGAGCAACAATTTTTTGGGATAAATTTGCTTGTTCTTCCTTTTCGCTAAGTAACTTAGCTAATATTTTATCTATTTTTACTTCGCTTTGCTGCATCATATAATAATTTACTTGCATTTTATCGTAAGCATTAGCAAACTCCACAAACTTATCATAGTAATTGTCAAGAAGTATGATTGATTCTTTACCATCTCCATCAATTAATTCTATTTTACTCTTTAGTATATTGATTTGATTCTTTACTTTCTGGATGTACTCGCTACGGTGCCGCATTATATAATCTTTCTCGCTACGTCTTGCTTGCAATAAATGAAATAAGAGTTGGTAATTGGTTCTATCATATAGATGGCTTTCCAGCAGATGGATACTATTTCTAAATTCACCTTCCACCCCAGAATCTTCATTGAGCCCAAGCAATTCAATATTTCCGAGCAAAAAACGGATATTGGACTTATATTGAATTAATTCAAAAGTTATAGATTGATCCTCACTTAATCCCACTTTTTTAGTTAAAGAGTCTATTTTAATAATAAGTGAACTTATATTTGTTGTGTCTGAATTGTATGTTTTTTCTAAATTCTCTCGCCTTCGGATTGTGATTGAATTCATTTCTTTTTGAACTTCACCAAAATATAAAGTAAGTTTGATGAGTTGGTCTTTTTCGAGTAGTTTATTGTAAGATGAAGTTGATAACCAAGATATTACAATTAAAACTATGATATTTATAGATGATAATAATAATAATTTAGCAAATAAGGGAAAATTAAAATTTTCGGAAACTTTGGTTTTTGAGTTTTCCATAAGCCACTCCTAATATGAATTCAAAATTACATAAGCTTTGTTAATTTTTAATAAAGTTTTTTACTTTAATAATCTCATAATTATTTGTAATTTTGTAATTTAAATAAAATTAATAATTATATTTATGAGAGCAATTATTCCAGTAGCTGGTATTGGATCGCGATTGAGACCCCACACATTTACAACCCCAAAAGTACTTCTTAATGTGGCTGGAAAACCAATTTTGGCACATATTATCGAATCTTTAATGAATCTAAATATCAACAAAGCAACAATTATTACTGGTTATATGGGCGACAGAGTAATGGATTTTGTTTATAAAAAATATCCAAGTTTAGATGTAAGATTCGTGCATCAAGAAGAAACCTTAGGCTTAGGTCACGCCATCTGGACTGCTCGTAAAACATTTGCAAATGAGCCACTTCTGATAATTTTGGGTGATACAATTTTTGATGTTGATTTGAATTTTATCTGGAATGCTGATAAAAATTCACTTGGAATTAAATATGTAGAAGATCCAAGAAGATTCGGCGTTGTTGTCAAAAATGACCAAGGAATTGTAACCAAATTAGTAGAAAAACCCGAACAACTTGTCTCAAATTCTGCTATTGTTGGTTTATATTTTATCAAAAATTCCGAGAGTCTTGCATTGGCTTTAGAAAACCTAATTGATAATAATATCAAAACTCGCGGAGAATTTCAATTAACTGATGCTCTGCAACTGATGATTGACAATGGACAGAAATTTGATACTTTTGATGTGGAAGGCTGGTATGATTGCGGTAAACCCGAAACTTTATTAGCAACTAATAATTTTTTACTTGAAAAAATACAGAATAATTTGAACTTGAGTGGCTCTGTGATGATTCCACCAAGCTATGTTTCTCCTTTGGCAACAGTAGAGAATTCTATTATTGGTCCTTATGCTTCAGTTGCTGACGAAGCTATTGTTAAGGATAGTATTGTCAAAAACTCAATTGTTAGTTTTGGTGCTACGGTTTCCAATTCGCTATTAGATGAGTCAATAATTGGTAACGATGCTTTTGTAAAAGGTATGTTCCAAAAACTAAACGTAGGAAATTCAAGCTCCATTGATTATACAAGAGATTAATAATACTAAAATAATAATACTAAAATA
>DYPF01000072.1:0-2604 GCA_020720105.1 Chloroherpeton thalassium | reverse complement strand
TAATAATACTAAAATAATAATACTAAAATACTTATAAATAATAACTACTTATTAATAATTAAATTCTTATATTTGTAAAGATTAAATTGATAAAAGGTGATAATAATGAATAAAAATTATCTTTTTACTTCGGAGTCTGTTTCCGAAGGACACCCAGATAAAATATGCGACCAAGTATCCGATGCCGTTTTAGATGCAATGCTCGAGGGCGATCCCAATAGCCGAGTTGCTTGCGAATGCTATGCTACAACAGGTATGATTCTTATTGGTGGCGAAATTACTACTTCTACTTACGTTGATTTGCAAAGTGTTGTTCGTAATGTAATTCGTGAAATTGGTTATACAGAACCACGACTAAGATTTGATGCCGATTCGGTGGCTGTTATCAACACAATAAACCATCAATCTCCCGACATTGCAATGGGCGTTAATACTGGTGGCGCTGGCGACCAAGGTATGATGTTCGGTTATGCAATTAACGAAACCCCTGAATTAATGCCTGCTGCAATTAGTTATGCTCATTCATTGGTTTATAAGATGGCTCAAGTTAGGAAATCAACTGATTTGATGCCGTATTTGCGCCCTGATTCCAAGTCACAAGTTACTTTGGAGTACGATGAAAACAATAAAATTGTTAGAGTTGATACAGTGGTTATCTCAACTCAGCATTCTCCAGAAGTTGAACAAAATCAAATCAAAGAAGATGTGATTGAGCATATTATAAAGCCAATTATTCCCAAATATTTATTGGATAATAATACTAAATTCTATGTCAATCCTACTGGTAGTTTTGTGATTGGCGGTCCTCACGGCGATGCAGGTTTAACCGGTCGTAAAATTATCGTAGATACTTATGGTGGGAAGGCCCCTCACGGTGGTGGTGCTTTTTCGGGGAAAGATCCAACGAAAGTTGACCGCTCTGCTGCTTATGCTGCTCGCCATCTTGCAAAAAACATTGTAGCCGCAGGCATTGCCGAGGAATGTATGATTCAATTATCTTATGCAATTGGAATTGCTCAACCAATTTCTGTATTAATACAAACTAAAAACAATCCAAATAATAATGATTTTGAATTAGGTAAATTCATTCTAGAAAACATAGACTTAACTCCGAAAGGAATTATTGATAAATTTGATTTACGCAGACCAATTTATCAGAAAACTGCAAGTTATGGACATTTTGGTAGAATTGAATTTCCTTGGGAGAATTTAGATTTAGTTAGCTTATTTCAAAAAAACTTTAAATAATTGAAACAAAAATAATATAGGATTTATATGTCTTTAAATAATGTTAGAAAATCGACAGAAAAATTAGATGAAAAGCCAGGCGAGTATTGCGTTCGCAATATTAATATGGCTGACGAAGGCTATTTGCTTATCGATTGGGCAGAATCAAGAATGCCTGTTTTAATGGGTCTGCGTGAAAAATACAGCAAAACAAAGCCTTTTGCTGGTTATACTATTGCTGGTTGTTTGCATGTGACCAAAGAAACAGGCGTATTAATCAAAACATTAAAGGAATGCGGCGCTGAAGTGCTTTGGTCGGGTTGCAATCCATTATCCACAAATGATGCTGTAGCGGCTGCTTTGGCTAAAGATGGTGTAAAAATGTATGCTTGGTACAACAATAAAGATGATTTTTACTGGTGTATTGAAAGAACAATCGATGGCAAACCACAACTAACACTTGACGATGGTTGTGATTTAATTGATACAGTTCACGAAAAATATCCAGAATTAGCTACAACACATATAATTGGTGGATCAGAGGAAACAACCACTGGTGTGCATAGATTAAGAGCCAGAGAAGCAGCTGGGCAGCTTCTTTATCCTGTATATGCAGTAAACGATGCCGAAACGAAATGGGATTTCGATAATGTTTATGGAACTGGACAATCTACTATTGATGGTATCATTCGTGCAACTTCTGTTTTAGTTGCTGGTAAAAACTTTGTTGTTTCTGGTCACGGTCATTGCGGTTCTGGAGTTGCTAAAAGAGCTCAAGGCTTAGGAGCAAACACAATCATCACAGAAGTAAAAGCTACTGCTGCATTGAAGGGCATTTTGGAAGGACACGAAGTGATGAGTATGGACAATGCTGCTGAAACTGGCGACATTTTTGTAACTGCCACCGGAGTTAAAGATATTATCCGTAAATGGCATTTCGAAAAAATGAAGGATGGAGCAATTGTTTGCAATACAGGGCATTATGATGCAGAAATTAATATTCCTGAATTAGAAGAAGTATCTGTTAGCAAGAGAACAATTCGTCCTAATTGCGAAGAATATACATTAAAAAATGGCAATAGGATTTATTTATTAGCTCAAGGAAGATTGATTAATTTAGCTGCTGCCGAAGGGCATCCATCAGAAGTAATGGATATGTCGTTTGCTAATCAATTTATGGCTCACCTTTCATTGGTTAATCGCCATAAATCAGGCGAAAAAATTCCAGTAACTGTTATGGAAATTCCAGCCGATCAAGATGAATTTGTTGCAAAAACAAAATTAGAGATGATGAAATTAAAAATTGATACTTTAACAGCAGAACAAATTGCTTATATCAATGATTATAACGCAGGAACATAATACTGCTTAAATGCA
>DYPF01000071.1 GCA_020720105.1 Chloroherpeton thalassium | reverse complement strand
TATTCCCCCTCTTTGAGGGGGTTAGGGGGAGGTTCTAATTATTATTTCACATTATATCCTCCCCCTTTCGTCCCCCTCAGTGAGGGGGATTTATCCCATTTATTCCCCCTCTTTGAGGGGGTTAGGGGGAGGTTTTTATTAAACTTGTTTATTTTCCTCAACCCAAAAAATAGTATTTGGGCACTCTATCTGTAAAAATATCATTCATTGCGTTTATCGATTTATCGCGGGCTTCTCTTGGGTCAAATTCAGCAGTTACAATAGTTTCTTCGGTTGGAGTCGCCAAATCTAATACTTCTCCATTAAAATCATAAATTACAGACATCCCATTGAAGTATAATTCTTCATCACGTCTGGATTCAGTACCAATTCTATTTGCAACTGCTAAATAAATATGATTATCTAAAGCACGAGCAGGCATTGATCTGTGCCAAATCTTTGTTACTAAATTTGATGGAACAACCACAATATCCGCTCCTTCGAGTGCAAGAGTGCGTGCTGCTTCGGGAAATCTCCAGTCATAGCAAATCAAAGTACCAATATTCAAGTCCCAATCGGGATAGTTAATATTAATAAATCCTGTATCGCCAGGAGTAAATACAAACTTTTCCTTATAAAAAAGGTGCGTTTTGCGATAAACTTGGGAGTATTTTGCTTGTGGAAAAAGAATAGCTGCTGAATTATAAAAATGTTCCTTTGCTTCTTCTAAAAAACCGAAAACAATAATTTGATTACGGTCAGTAGAGATTCTTTGAAATATCTTGATAGTTTCGCTATCAAAGGAATCTGAATAGCGATGCATTTCCTCCTTATGAAGGAAGAAATAACCCGTAGTGGATAATTCTGGAAAAACAATGATATCTGATTTAACATTTTCTATAAGATTTAGCATTTTATTTATGTTAAATTCTTTATCGAAAAGAATCGGATTGAACTGAACAGTTGAGATTTTCATAATTACCTCAATAAAAAAGCAAAATTAAGTAAAAATACTGGTATTAATGCAATAATTACACAAATTATGATTTATTCACTAAAATTTTGTAATTTTATTTTTTTTCAATATTATTTTCAAAAATAATTTTATTATAAATGTCAAAAATTATTTCAATAGATGAATTACAAGAAGGATTTGTTCTTAAGAATTCCATTATGAACAAATTTGGACAAATTTTATTAAAAGAAGGCTCAGTATTGAAGCTATCCCACATAAAAATGTTCAAATTATGGGGAATTGTGAGCTTAACAATCGAATCAGATGATGATAATAATATTGGTGACATAGACAATACCATTTATTGTCAAGCAGAGAGAATGATTAATCAAAAGATGGTTTGGTCTCCAAGAAATAACAATGAAGAAGAGCTTAAAGTTCTGTTTATTAACATTTTGTCAAGATTTTTAGTAAGTGGGGAACAATGCCAATAGAAATTGAAAATATGATACAAAACTTCAACGATTTTCCGACACTTCCAACTATTTATTCTAGTTTACTCGAAGTAATGTCCAAACCATTTTCGACTATTCAAGATATTTCTGAAGTGATTGCAAAAGATATGTCTGTTACTGCGAAAATTATTAAAATGGCAAACTCACCAATATTCGCACTTAATATTAGAGTAGAAACACTAACTCAAGCAATTTTTTTAATTGGTTTTACCGAAGTTAAGAATATTGTTTTAGCTATCTCAGTACTTAATGTTATGAAAGGAACACATTCAAATTCTAATTTTAATTTTGTAAATTTGTGGAAGCATTCTATTGCAGTTGGTGTAATTGCAAGAATTCTGGGTAACAAAATGAATATTCGTAACTTGGAAAATTATTTTGTAGCTGGATTAATGCATGATATTGGCAAGTTGGTATTATATAAAATTTACGATGAAGAATACTCTAAGGGATTAAAAGATGCAATAGCCAAACAAATTACCGCACGTCAAGCAGAGAAAGAACATTTTGGATTTTCACATGAATTTGCTGGTGAAATAATTGCGAATAAATGGAAGTTTCCTGATGTTTTGATTAATGTGATTAAATACCATCACAATTTTCAAAAGAATTATGCAAATAACACATTATTGGCTTGTGTTCATTTGGCAAATATTATTGCAAATTCATCGTGTATGGGACATAGTGGTACTGCAATAATCGAAGAACCAGATTACGAAATATGGAGCATATTAAATTATGAAAAGGGAACAATTTCAAATTTAATAGATGAAGTTTATGACTCGTATAGAAAATCAATTGATATTTTAAGATTATAATTATGAATATGAAAATAAGTATAAATAATTTTGATGAATTTGCATCATATTTAATAGATACAGAAAATAAAAGTTTGGACTTAATAATATCTGATGAAGTAAGTTTAACCAAATATTTAGAATTTTATATAAATTCAATTCTTATAGTTCAAGAAGTTAATTCTATTCAATTATTCTTATTGGATTCTGAAACTTATACATTCGAGCATTATATTGGATTGCCCAAATTCGATGATTTACTAATTGATGAATTAGTTCCAAATATTGAAGTTATCAGCACTGCAATAACAACAATGCAAATGCAATATATTAAAAATTCAGGCAATGAAGGCTCTTTGAAGTTATTAATTCCTCTTGTTTCATTCCAAAAAATCATTGGCTTATTTTATTTGGAGACAACTATTGATGAGGTAACAATCACATTACATTTATATAGCCTACTTACATCTCTCTTCCATAAGATTGGCATTGCTATTGATTACTTACAATTCAAGCAAGAGTCCAATTCTGTTAAACAAAACTATCAGCAACTACTTGCAATAAATCAAATTGAAACACAAAAAGTAACCTTAGAATTACAAGATACAATAAATCAACTAACTAAAAATTTATCGATGATGATTCCCCACGAAATTCGTACACCTATCAATCAAATACTTGGTTCGACTAAAATGCTTAAAGACTACGCTCAGGTTTTGCCTGAAGAAGACAGAGAAGGTGTTGAGGAACTCGTTGATGATATTGCCTCATCAGTAAATAGGCTAAGGAGAATTTCAGAAAATTATATTTTTTATTCTAATTTGACAATAATTGCTTATGATATTTCTAAGCTTTCTTCAGCAGCAAATGAATTTTCTTTAAGTCCAAAATCAGTTATTTACGACATAATTAACAATAGATTGCAACAAAATAATACTCAGGATAGATTAATAATTAACTTGATTGATACTCCAATTAAAATTAACGAATCATTTTTGGTAAAAATCATTGAAGAAGCAATTGACAATGCAATCAAATTCTCAAGTCCTATTTCAACAATTAATGTTAATTCATCGTTGGAAGGCAACAAATACGTACTATCCATTAAAAATTATGGAGTTGGAATGTCGGAGTCCGATGTGGAAACTATTCAACCTTTCCTACAATTTCAAAGAAGCGTACAAGAGCAACAAGGTATGGGTTTGGGTTTGGCAATCATTTTCCGTGTGTTGAGTATTTTTGGCGGTTCAGCGGAAATAAATAGTAAAAAAGAAGAGTTTTTTGAACTTATTTTGAAATTTCAATTATCAGATGTATCGGTTGAAGATTTTCTGCAAAGTTAGTTTTTTGACTGTACATTTGCTTTTTTATTATATATCAACATTCCAACGCTTGCAATTACACCAATCAGAATAAATATTATCCAAAATGTTTCTGGATTGTATTTATCTGCTAATAAATTGGTTAAACCAGAGTTTGATAAACCTGTTTTTTGTGTTAAAATTTCAAAAGCAGTTGATGGATTATTATGTTTTATGTTAAGCACTTCATTCAAATACTTTTGAGCCAAATTTGCCTTGTCGCCAAAATGATGGTATAAATATCCACCAATTAATCCACCTCCGGCAAGTCCAATAGTCCAAGATAAACTTAAGAAACTTAAATAAGTTGATTTTCTTTCAGCTTCGGAGATTGACGATAAGTATTCTGTAAGTTTAGGATTTACTATCATCTCACCGAAAGTATATATCACAAAACCCAGAATTACAAATGAAGCCTCAAAAAATAGTCCACTTAGTGCCAAGCCAACCGAAGCAATCAGCATTCCCAGACTTATTGTTTTGATAATTGGAAATCTTTTGGAAAACACACTTAATGGCAACACGAACAGCACAATTAATCCAGTATTGATATTATACAACCACTCAAACGAAATGGATAAGCCATTGCCATAATCAGAAAGCAGGAATTTTGGCAAATTATGTTTTTTAGCAAAATTACCTGTATCAATCCAATCGTAAATATAATTGGGCAGAGTTTCGTAAAACTGCATATAGAGAATTGTAAAACCTGCTACTAAAATTATGAAATTTATTATTCTTGGTTGAAAAAGTAATTTGAAATAATTCTTGAAATCCAAATTATTATATGTTATCTTGATTGGTTGTTGACTAAATAATAATAAAACAATATAATTAACAGAAAATATTATCGCTGAACCATAAAATAACCAAATCCAATCAATTCCTTTCAAGTAAATTGCTATTGGTGGTGCCAAGAATACCGACAAATTAACGAGTAAAATATAAGTACCCCAACCCGATGCAGAGTTTTGGCTGTTTAATTCATTAGCTATTGCCCCTTGAATTGCAGGTTTGAACATTCCTAATCCTAAGCCAAGTAATAATGTAGAAAATAGAAATGGATAAAATGAATGCGAAGTTCCCATAGAAATAAAACCAATTATTACAATGAAAAATGAAGCAAACATTATTCGCTTCTGTCCGTATTTATCAGCAAGAGTACCAAAGAAAAGCGGAGACAAGTTCTGGACAATAGCCCACCAGAAGTAAATTATCCCTTTATCGATATGTGTCCAACCCAATCCACCTTCTACATCTTTTTGTGCAATATAAATTGGCATCTGCAATACTACAATCCAATAAGACAATCTTTCAAGCATTTGAATTAAATTCAAAACCCAATAATTCTTACTATATTTATTAATCTTCACAATTACTACTATTTTTGAATACAAAATTAACACAAATCATAATATTTTAGTAATTTTGTAATTATCCCGTGGGGGCGCTGCAAATATGTAGCTGAGAGTAACCCTTCGAACCTGATCCAGATAATACTGGCGTAGGGAATCGGGAAATCCAAACAATTTCCTTTTTTAGTATTTGAATTAACTCTCAAAGCCTTCACGCCTTATTTATTTTTTATAAAAATTTAGGTGTATTTATGTTTATTAAAAACATTACTTTCAAACAAATTTTCAACATTTGCTTAGTTTTTTTGCTTACAGCTACATTTATTTTTGCCAAAGAAAATGCTGATACAATCAAAAGATACTATTTACCAAGCGTAACAATCACAACAGAACGAAGTGCATTGAATAAAAATTCTGTAATTACAGAAGAAATTACTCAATCTAAGATTTCTCAAATTTACACAACTCAAGATTTGCCAATGTTACTTACAGAATTGCCTTCCCTATTTGCATATTCACAAAATGGAAATGGAATTGGCTATACCACTGTATCTATGCGTGGATTTGACCAACGCAGAATTTCTGTAAATATCAACGGAATTCCACAAAACGACCCAGAAGACCACAATGTATATTGGATTGATTTTCCGGATTTAACATCAAATTTGGAAAGTATAGAAGTTCAACGAGGTGCTGGTAGTAATATTAACGGTTCACCTGCAATTGGAGGAGCGATTAATATGCAAACTTCCAATTTTGTAAATAAAAAAGGAGTAAAACTCTCCACTGGATTTGGATTTCAGGAATTTGCAGGGAAGGAAGATGGAATATTGCAGAACACTTCCAAGAATTCTATCGAAGTTTCTTCTGGATTAATCGAAACTAATCAAAAAGATGTAGCATATTCAATATATTCAAGGTTTTCGCAGATAAATTCTATTGGTTATCGCGACCAATCTTGGGCAAATTTGAGCAGTTATTTCCTTGGTTTTGCACGATTCGATAAGAATTTTTCAACGCAAATCAATTTATTTGGCGGTCCGCTTCGTGATGGTTTAGCATATACAGGTATTCCTAAAGAAGATACTAAAGATGAAGAAAAAAGGCTAATCAATTACAATTATTGGAGTTACGATTCTACAGGAAAAAATGTATCCTACACTCAACTTCGCAGAAAGCAAGAAAAGGAAGAATTCTCACAACCACATTTTGAATTATTAAATGACTTTAGTATTAACGAGAATATTTCGGGCAAATCTTCCCTATTTTTTTACACAGGAGTTGGATATTTTGATTATGATGGAACGGGCTGGACTGATGCAAATTCGTTTGCACTGACCGAAGAAAACGGCTTTGTCAATGCAGAAGACCCGCAAAATCCAATAATTCGCGCTTTTGTGGAGAATAAGCATTTTGGTTGGATCCCACGATTCAAATTTGACTTTGACAAATTCACTCTTGGAGTAAATGCCGAAGTCCGCTATCATTTTAGCGATCATTGGGGCAAAATTGCTTATGCAGAAAATTTACCAACCAATTACAATCCTGATTATAAGTTTTATAGTTACGAAGGAAATCGCAAGATTGCTTCAATCAGTTCAAGTTTGGAATATCGAGTAACCGAAAAATTATATTTTGATGCAAATGCTCAATTAATTTGGAACAATTATTCGATATTAAATGATAAAGTTGGAAATAATTATCGCACTTTCCACACTCCTGATGGCTACACTACCCAAGCAAAAGGTGAATTGTTCAATATTTCTTACCTGTTTTTAAATCCAAAAGTATCAATCAATTGCGAGATGAATAATCACAATTCTTTGAGTGCACTATTTGCAATTACTTCACGCGAGCCAAGAATGGCAAATCTTTACAATACTTCGGAGGCATTTTCGGGCAAATCTCCCAATTTTAAAAGCATTGAACTTGATGGTAAAGTGATGTATGACTTTACAGAACCACTTGTTAAACCTGAAACAATGTACGACTTTGAGATTGGACATAATCTAAAATATCAAAACTTTGGTTTAAAAGCAAACGTGTATTTTATGTTGTACAAAGATGAATTAGTAAAAAGCGGACAAATTGATGTATTTGGCGATCCAATTGACGGAAATGCTCCACAAACTCGCCATATTGGAATTGAATTTTCGGGTAATTACAATTTCCTGAAAACAAGTTTAGGAAATTTTAGTTTAACAGGAAATTTAACTTATAGCCAGAACAAAATTATCGAGTATGAATATTCCATCGGCAGTGGTAAAACTATCGATTTAAGCGAAAATGATATTGCTGGATTTCCGAATTTATTGGCAAATACAAGGCTCAATTTCTCGAATGATAGGCTTTTCATTTCCATCCAATATCAATATATTGGCGATTATAAGACAGATAATTTTGGCGAAATGCTAACAGCAAATCAAGACTTGATAAATTACTTAGGATGGGATTATTATGCAGATAATAATTTGGAAGCATATACTTTAATAAATTTTGACTTTTCGTATAATATTGGCAAGCTAAACTATTTCGAGAATATTAGATTGCAATTCAAGGTTAATAATTTACTCAACAAATTATATGCTGCTGGAGCAGAGGGAAAAGAGTTTTTCCCAGGAGCAGAAAGGAATTTCTACTTTGGAACTGAAATTAGTTTTTAATTTTAAAACTAATATCCTGTCTTATAAGCATTTATTTTTGCTGTTATTCCCATCCTCACGAAAGTGGGGAAAGTGGGAATCCAAAAATCCTCTCTATTAGTAGATTCCCGTTTGCACGGGAATGACAATTTTGAAATATTTTGGACTTATGAGACAGCCTCATTTAGGGTGAGGATGATTTCACCCATTAATAAATTCGTGTGCTATGATAATTTTCCAACTCACAATTCCCAACACCTTTAAAACCTCCATTAATTCCCTACATTTCTACTAAACATTCATCTTTTTCGTTAATTATCAAAAAAACAAAAAAAATGAATAAAATATTAGAAGTTAAAAACTTAAATAAATCCTTTGGAAATTTTAAGGCTGTAGATAATCTATCGTTTGATGTATTTGATGGCGATATTTACGGCTTTTTGGGTCCGAATGGTGCCGGCAAAAGCACTACAATCAGAATGATTATGGGATTGATTTATCCCGATTCAGGCTCGATTAAATTGATAGACCAAGAAATTACTCCAACCTCGCGGAATTACCTTTCGCAAATCGGTGCTTTAATCGAACGTCCCGACTTTTACGGCAATCTATCTGCTTATGATAACCTAAAACTTATGGCTGAACTTAGCAATGTTCCAAACGCTGCTAATCGCATTATGGAAGTATTGGAATTAGTGCATTTGGATAAACGAAAGAAGAGTAATGTTAAAACTTTTTCGCAAGGTATGAAACAAAGAATGGGCTTAGCACAAGCAATTTTACATAAACCTAAATTTGTGATTTTGGACGAGCCTTCCAATGGTTTAGACCCACAGGGACAAGCCGATATTCGCAAGATAATTCAGTCTATTAACAAAGATGACGGAATTACTATTCTTTTCTCGAGCCATATTTTAACCGAAGTAGAAGAAATTTGTAATCGTATGATAATTATCAATAATGGGCAAAATATCCGTGAAGGGAATGTAACCGATTTGATGAACGAAGAAAAACTAAATGTTACAATCAAGTCTAAACAAAAGCAAGAAATTTATCAATTTTTGCTCCTAAATAATTATTCAACAAGAATAGTTAATGATTTGCTATTTGTTGAGCTACCAGAAAAGTTGATTTCTAAGCTTATTGCCGAGCTTGTTCAAAACAAATTCGAATTAGATGAAGTAAATCAAAATCGCAGTCTTGAGAGTTATTTCCTTAAAATTGTACAAAATTAGGTGGAAAAATGCTGAAATTACTAAAAATAGAATTATTTAAAATTTTCACTCGTCCCCGAACATATATCGGCTTTGGAGCGATTTTATTCATCGTTTTGGCATTCGAAATTTCTATGTATTTCCAAGGTCAGGCGATAATTTCGTTTATTTTGGACAATTTGGAAACTTCGTTCAATATGGAAGGAAGTATTATCAATGCAAATCTAATCACATACATATTGCTTAATAGTTTGATGATACACATTCCAATATTAATTACCCTCGTTACGGGCGATTTGATTTCGGGCGAAGCCTCGGCGGGCACACTCCGATTATTAATGCAAAAGCCATTTTCTCGCTTACAAATCTATTTTGCCAAAGTTATAACTGGCATTACATATACATTACTGCTTTTATTATTGATGGGCTTTTCCGCTTATGGATTGGGAATGATAATCTTTGGTACTGGCGATTTAGTTGTTGTACAAGAAGGAGTATGTATATTCACCAATGATGATTTGCTCTGGCGATTTGCTTATGCTTTTTCTATTGGTACATTATCAATGTTGGTTGTTTCGGCATTATCAATAATGATTTCTGCATTTAGTACAAATTCGATAGTGCCAATTGTTGGAACAATAGCCGTAATAATTGTGCTAAATGTATTAACTATATTGGGTTATTCAATATTTGAGCCAATTCTTCCGTATATTTTCACCACTCACTTTAACAAATGGAAATTATTATTCGAATTTAATATTGATTATCGAGAAATTTATTTAACCATCGGCGTTTTAATATCCTACATTGTAGTATTTCTGGGTGCCGGTGCAATTCACTTTAAAAATAAGGATATTTTATCATAATGAATAGAAAAATTTATTTAACCGCAACTTTATTGATTGTATTATTAATCAATTCATTTCAATTATTTTCTCAAAATTTACCTGCTGATAAATTTTTGCTTAAAACTTTTGATAGAATCAAGAATTTACCAAATTATACTTGCGATGTGGAAGTAAAAGTTGATGTAGATTTCATCAAGATTGGCGACCGCAAAGGTAAATTAACTTTTATCCAACCCGATAGTGTTAATTACGACATAGAAGGATTTGCATTATTGCCCAAGGAAGATCCACTTTCGCGACTGAAAGACCTTAATCCCAAAGATTATACTATCATCGAAATGGAAGCAGAAAAATATGCAAATTCAAATTGCCGAAATATCAAAGTTATTCCAAATGATATAGATGCGGACTTGATATTAGCCCAAATGTGTATTGACGAGCAAATGAATATCAGAAAAGTGATGCTTTACACCAAAAAACAAGGCAAACTCAATTTTGTAATTGATTATTTGAATGATAAAAATCCGTTTTTCAAAACGGTCACATTACTATTCGACATCAAAGATATGAAAGTTCCCGCTGGAATGTCGGGCGATTTAAGTAAATTTAGCAAAAAGAATGACAAAAAGAATACAACCACAAGTGGTAAAATAATCATTAATTATTCCAATTATAAAACAAAATAAGATATGAGTAAAATTTCCAATGTTTACAAAAGTTTCGCACCACAATTCTGGTTGGTGATAATGTTTGAGTTTTTCGAAAGAGGTTCATATTATGGTATGATGAGCGTACTTTCGATTTACCTCTCCGAAGTGCTCGGTTTTTCCAAGGAAAGTGTTGGAATTATCAAAAGCACAATTCAGCCATTATTGTATTTATTGCCGATTCTTGCTGGTTCGATTGCAGATAGATTAGGCTATCGCAAAACATTGATGATTGCATTTAGTCTGCTTGGCACAGGTTATTTCCTAACCAGTCAGATGACAACATATTCGGCTGTATTTGTTTCATTGGTGATAATGGGACTTGGTGCGGGCACATTCAAGCCACTTATTTCGGGCACAATAGCAAAATTAACAAACGAGCAAAATTCCACATTTGGATTTGGAATTTTTTATTGGTCAATAAATTTTGGTGCATTTTTATTTCCGTTAGTGATTGTCCCCTACCTCAAGACAATTTCGTGGGAATGGGTAATACTTGCTTCTGCAATCGGCACTGGACTTATGATTATTCCAACATTTTTCTTTTACAAGGAGCCAGTGAATTTATCTGAAAATAAAACGTCACTTGGAGTGGCATTTGCTGATATTTTCAAGAAAATATTCGAAGTTGCAACAAATTGGCGATTTATACTATTCATATTGATTTATTCATTATTCTGGATTTTATATTTCCAAATGTTCGATTCAGTTTTATGGTATGTACAAACCTTTGTAGATGGAACGCCACTAAATAATCTTATTAATTCATTTTTGCCCTTCAAGTGGCAATTTGATGTGGAACATATTACTGTTATTAATGCTTTAACAATCATCGTATTACAGTTATTTGTATCAAAAGTTGTTGAAAAATACCAAGCATTTCCAACGATAATTACTGGTTTGACTTTTGCCTCGATTGGAATGGCAATTCTGGCAATAAGTGCTAATATTTGGGTACTCTTAGCAGGAATAATCGTATTCTCGTTCGGAGAAATGGTTGCCCATCCAAAATATATTTCGTACCTTGGCACAATCGCTCCACAAGACAAAAAAGCGACATATATGGGATTCGGCTTCCTTTATGGTGTGTTTGGTTCGGGAATTGGTGGGGTTTTGGGAGCATTTTTGTATGTGCGATTAGTTGATAATCCAATGTTGAATTATATCAAAGCTAATGTTTCTACAATTAATATTGAAGGCAAGCCATTTAGCGAAGTCTTAACCGAAGCCACAAATTCAGGATTAGACAAATTCAGCATTTTATCCCAAGCACACACATCAGAGTTTTGGTTAATTTTTGCTGGAATTGGAGTATTTGCAATCGTAAGTTTATTGTTATATGAAAAACTAATTGGAATAAGAAAACAATAGAAGTATGCAATGAATTTTGCTGGATTTTTGGAAAGCGAGATTATGATAAACTTGAAAATGTGATGAAAATTTTGTAAAT
>DYPF01000070.1 GCA_020720105.1 Chloroherpeton thalassium | reverse complement strand
TTTTTGGTACAATAATTTCAATAATCTTATCATTAAAGGTAGGTTTGTTCTTCTTTTCTATATCATATATGTCAAAAACAAATTGACGAGGCTTTTAGCTATATTTTTGTTGATATTTTTTACAAAAAAATAAGATGAGATTATCAACTGGATACACAATTAAAACAAAGAATTGGCACACAAATTCTATAATTAAAGATGGCTACCCCTTTTTCAAGAGGCAGCCGTATAGTAGTTATTTAAGATTAATTATTTTATAATAACAACAGGCAAAGTTGATGTTTGAGTGGATGAAGTCATTTTGAAATAATACGTTCCACTTACTAATCCAATAGTGCTAACATTTATTTCATATGAGCCAATGTCTTTGTATGATTGCTCAATAAATTTTATTTCCTCACCAAGTTCGTTGTACATCTTTATTGATATATTATCTGCCTTTAGGATATCATAATACAATTTGAGATTATCTGTGTCTGTAGTTGGGTTTGGAACACATTTAGTCAATCTTATATCCATTAAAGCGATAAGATTGTGATTATTTTCAATGATACCGGCAGGAGCGCCTACTGATATTGTGTCATGTCCAAGTTCATCTCCATTAATATCAAAAAATTCAATATCAAACAATGGATTGGTTTTAAATCCCTTTTCCCTAAGCAATGCAACTTCTACCTTAGGCGACTCTTCCCCATCAGGCAGAGTTAACGGCGCATTGAATTCAAAACACACCGATTTCATATCTGAAAGTGTAGATGCAATATCCATTACTTCTGAAGTTCTTTTAGCTCCGTGAACCAATGGTGTGGTTGCGGCAGCTATTGTTGCATCAGGATTCAAAACGGTTATATTCACTCCTGCTATTTCTTTCGGAAGTCTTTTACTGCCCTTTAGCTTAAAGCTAATTAACTGATTGTCTGTTTCTGCTTCAAGTTTTGTCATATCCACAATATGATCATCATCAATCCAAAGTCTTTTTCCTCGCCATATAACTTCGCTTACACATTCCTGTCCATCGCAATGATGTATGGTAAATTTTAGTTTTCCAACCCATCCTGCAGTCCAATCATATTTTAGATTAAATCTTATTCTGTCGTCCGAAGGAGTTTGGTGCAAAGGCGGATTAATGCATTCCCAAGGTAATCCATCCTGTGGGAAGTATGTATAATTGCCTGATTGATTCTGGTACCAAAGTCTATAATAAGGTGTTCCTATTTCATTATCAACCTGCAAATGACCTCCGGAATGGTTAAAAGGTAGAGGCTCAGGTGGAGTACCTGTATATATATAATCAATGTTAACTTTATCAATCGGAGAAACTGGTATTTTCCAATTAAATATAGTAAATGTTCTTCCTGTCATATTAACATCCGGCTCAGGTAAATATCTAGATTTTACTATATCGCAGCGAGTAAGAGGCATTCCATGACAAACGAAATCCGAAACATAGCTGCAAGTAGTTCCATCTGCATGCGTTACTACCCAGTCAATATGAATAGTTCCAGAACCAGTATTTGGCAGAACTTCGACCTGCATTCCCTGAACGCTGTTACATTCCGGAGAATAATTCAAAGTACCACTTGTTGTACCAAGTACATTTGAAGGAGAAGTTGTAAATGGACATGAGCTAGAAGTAAGTCTTACTATTGTTCCTCCAGTTACGCTATATCCGATATTCGTGATATGCCCCCTGCTATTATTCAAATTAAATGAATATTGGCAACAATCGAGGTTTAAAGTGTCCGGCTCATATTCTTCGCAACTGTCGCAAATCCAACAAAAGTTATCAAAATAAACAAGTTCACTTGGTTGTGCATTGTAGTCAATAAAAAGGTATAAACCCGTCACATTCGCAATAAGCTGATTCCATTTTGTACATGCTTCTACACCCGTCAAAATTACTGAGCCATCAAGGATAACCCATGTACCATATTGATTTGATGGTAACTGACCGTCTGAACATTGCTCAAGAGGTAAGCAGAAATGTCCCCAAACATTGTCTTGTATCAGTGGATTATTAGGATCACCGAGAAAGGACGCATGCATACTATTATTAATTCCTGTTGTTGTACAAACGCTTGAACCAGAATATATACCTATTTTTGGTGCAGAACCAGCATTAGAACCCTCTGCTTCATTCCAATCAACTTTATAATCGAAACATAAACAGCCATCTTCACCCATTGTGAGCCAATTCCCAGTAAAATCTACATTGTTTATTGCCGTAGATGCTCCACTTCCGTCTTCAAATTTTATAACATTATGATATTGGAGATTATTATCAGTTGTGATAATCATGTTATCGACTGCGTCTGTGCACCAATTTGCAGTATTTGGTTCTTGTTCCTCAAAATCCAGACAATTATCAAATACTTCACTAATTGGACCTATTCTGAATATATAATACTCTCTTGATTTATCAGATGGAAAAAATGGATATGAACCTACAATCAAAGGATTTGTAATATTTACTGGGTCAGGATTATACCACATCCATTGCGCAGTAGCGTCAATTCCACTGACTACCGGGAATGGGTTATGATCCATACTATTATCCGGACCAAAATGAAGTTTTCCTATTCTATTTGCTTTGGACAATTATTGTTTGTACGTGGAATAAAATTAGGTGAAACCGGTTCAGGGTCAGTAGTAGATGGATCTAATTCAATACCAGTTGCAAAAACTTCCCATTGGGCGTTTGGATTTGGCAGATTGGGATTAGTTCTAATGGTATTAATATTGTCTGTAAACTCGGCTATTACTCCTTGATATGTATTGCTATCAGCCCAGCAAATAATATAAATATATCCATCTAAATTTGCTGTGATATTGTAAGTTTCAACTCCTTTACTTGCAGAAAAGATTTCTGCTGCTTCCATATTACATACTCCTGGTGAACGAAAATCTGTTATTTCATTTTGGTCACCAAATCCAAAAACATATGCATTATCTGCGGTAATTCTTACAGTTACAGGAATAGATTGACTAACTGCTATTGTAATATTGCTGATAAGAAATATTGTCGCAAAGGTTAAAATATTTAACCTTTTGCTGATAAATTGATTGTCAGCAAAAAGAAGGTTTATAAAAAAGTTAACAATTTCATAACATAACTCAAAAATGTTAAAAAAATAATTTATATTATATAAAATCAATTTCAGGTTTAAATTTATACTAATTTACAAAATTCTTTTGAATTGACAATGAAAAAATACAAATTCTGTTATTTTTTAAATTTTTATTGTTCATTTATTAAGAAAACCTAAATTTTATGTGGAAACACACACTCATCGAAATGCTTAAAGAAAAAAATATTTAATATTTTTGCTTTGGAATTGCATAGCACAAATTGGTTAAAATAATAATTGCAAATTACGAAAAATGTGCATTTATTAAATAATTGGAAGGAAGAAAACCAAAGTAGAATACGAGAAATATTAATACTAATAAATGATAATTATCACTTCTTAAAAAATATCAAGAAAATAATACTTAAAATATGATAAATTTGAATAGCATCAAAGTGTATCGTGGTTGTATCGGGACACTTTTCAAAATCGTTGCAAGATGTTGATATTATTGAAGATAGCAAGAATATCTGGTGCGGGAAGGGGGACTTGAACCCCCATGCTCATGGAGCACCACCCCCTCAAGATGGCGTGTCTGCCAATTTCACCATTCCCGCATTAAGGGTTTTATCGTACACCCGTAGGGATTCGAACCCCAAACCTTCTGATCCGTAGTCAGATGCTCTATCCAATTGAGCGACGGGTGCAACTAATTTTATTTAGCTACATATAGGGAATTAATTCAATAAAGCTGAAATTAGTTCAAACTTGCTTCGAATTTCTTAACGATTTTGGATAAGTTTGACTTTTGATTTGCAGCGTTATTTTTGTGGATTACGCCGTGAGCAGAAACTTTGTCCAAGATGCTTGTAGCTTTACGGAATGCTTCTAATGCTTGGTCGTATGTTTTTGCTGTACGAACATCGCGAACCGCGAACTTCACCAATTTCTTGTTTTGACGGTTGTAAATTCGAGCTTTTCTCGATTGTCTAATTCTCTTTAAGGCTGACTTATGATGTGCCATATTATATTTCTGTTTTAATTAAGACTACAAAATTAAGAAATTTCAATAGATTAACCACCATTTTGATATATTTTTTTTGCATAATATTTCCAAAATAATTATTCAAAAATAAAAATTGAAAATATCGGTATTTTCGGAGGAATTTCATACCATAATCAGAAGATATTTCAGTACCAACTGGTTTGCTAAAAAAATCCGTGGGCTATGGATTCCCACTTTCGTGAAATGACAGAGATTGGCCCGGGGCAAGTTCTGCCTCCTACAAAATGATTGTCTTTTCAAAATTGATTTATTTAATTTATCAATATATTTTTGAGAATATCTTATGAATTGAGTTCTCTTTAGGTACATTTTCCAACTCCATTAATTTTGCCGCTCTTTGTGCTTGTAATACAAAAGCCTCCAATTTTGCTTCAATTATCTGTGGATACACATTTCCATCAGTTTCGATAGTAAGGAAAGGAATACGCGAGTCGCCATTCCACATACTCGACATCTGAATATTTGGTTCGGAATTAATCATCGCCCTAATTTTGCCTTCCACATTAATTTCGGGTAATGCAATTGCTTCGGTAATACGAGTTGGCATACATCCAAAAGGACCCAAATTTACTATTCCAGCGTAATCTGTCAATCCGTGCGTAAGAGTTGCCCCAAGTACAATGCCCGGCTCGCCTTTGTAATCCAGCGGAATAATGTGAGTTGAGTTTTTCATTATTCGCTTAATTTGATTTGGCTCGTATTTATAAAATCCTGATTTCACAAAAATCTTTTTAATTTTCTTTTCTAATCTGGACATAAAACTATGGCGAATTCTTCGTTCAACTTTATTTTTGAAGGATTCTTCGGGTTCGAGCAATTTTTTATCAATCAAATAATCCACATAAAAAATCCACTCAGAAATATATGATATTTTAGTCACAAAACCACGTTCAGCAAAGAATTTATGCAGCCATTTATGTGAAAAACCATCACGCCGAGCAAAGATTTCCCCCATCAATCCAATGTATCTTGCATTCTCGATAGCACTTTTCCTTTCAACTTGTTCATTTATTCTTTCGGAAATTACTTTAAGTGCTTCGATAAATACTTTGGGTTTAGTCGCCATAATATTCACTAATTCTTCAAATTGGGCATTAAAAAACTCAATGCCTTTTTGTGGATTTTTAGATATTGTCAGTATGCCAGAACGAACATCATCCAACACATCGCTTGCTATAATTGCTTGAATGCCACGAATTGCAAAGTCTTCGCCAAATCCTGCAAAACCATCTTCGTTCATCAGAGTCATTTGAGCAACTTTGTCCCATTTCATTCTACGAATTAAGTGGCGTAAGAAAACTGGATATTGACCTAAGCGACAATTTCCTGCTCCTTGAACATTGAAAAAAGCAACATATTTTTTGCCATCCCAATGATTTTGCATCCATTGCATTAAACTGCCAGCAAGAATTAGCAAAGGTAAACACTCCTTGCCTGTTGCTACAGACCTACCAAGCCGTAAAGTTTCGTTATCGGCTTCGGGCAAACCAATTGCATTGAACCCTAAACTTCGGAGAGCGGCGGCGAATAGCGGTGCAGCCAAGTCGCCCATAGAAGGGATTAAAAGTACAACATTTTCATCGTTTAGTGGAATTTGTTTGCCATCGGGAGTTTCGATAAAAGCAACTTTTGCATTTTTTAATTCGCATATTTTAAATTCATAATTATCTTTTTGCTGAATGGAATTTTGATTTTGACGATAATTATTCACAATATCAATAAAAGCATCTAATCGAGTATTGATTCCAGCATCTGCCGAATGGCTATCTAATTCGAGAGTCAAACTTGGTTTGGTGCCCATCATCTCGCGGAAAGTAGTGATAATAAGCGAATCTGGACCACAAGAAAAGTTAGAAATATAAACAGGAAAAAGTTGCGGTTCATTTTTGACTAAATTTGCACTCTTCAATATTCTTTTGCCACCTTCCCAATACATAGAATCTGGGAAATCTTCTTTGGTATAATCTAACATATCAAATGGAATTACATAAATTCCGCGAGATGCTATTTTTTGAGGAATACCTTTATTAGCAATATCGTTAAACGAATTATAAACTCTTCCGAGAATTACAATTCCAAATTCTTCGCGATTTTGTTTCAATTTGTTTAATACTTTCGTTCCTTCCTCGATTAATTCATCTTCGGCTGCTTCTAATTGCTCAATTGCTGTTAAATATGCTTCTTTTACTTTATCAATATCATAAAAACCAATCTGAGCAGCAATTTCGATAAATTGAGGTAATTGAGAATGATAACCTTTGGCAAAATTAAGTTTTGGTGTTAGTAATTTGCCATCTAATCGATAATCTTTAAATGCTTGTTTTAGAAACAATGATTCGCCTTGGACAAATACACAAGTGGAATTAAAATCAAGTCGGTCTTCTTCGGTCTTATGCCCATACATTTCATAAATATTCGGAATAAAGTAGTAATCTGGATCTTTTTCGAGCAAATTCTGAAATAAACCCAAAGATAATTGAGCAGGAAAGCAAAAAGATGTATTTTCCCTTTGATAGCCACGCTCATCAAATTCATCGGAAAGAATTACTTTATATCCAATCGCCGAAAAGAAATTATGATATAATGGATATAAACTATGTGTTAAAAATGAATAATTTATTCCAATTGATTTTGCATTTTCGGGTATTTCTTTTTTGTATGTATATTTATCAAAAAGAATTGATTCGCGAATTTTGACTAAATCATAATTCAAAGTGTTAACTTTTTTGTTTTGAACAATATTGTAATATTTATTACAAGCACCACCAAATGGATACTTTTTACCTTCCACTTTAACCATATTTATTTCGCATCCCAAATCACATTTTTCTTTGCCACCTTTACAGATAAATGATGGTAAATATTCAACTTCACGGTTAATTAAATCTTGTAAATTGAATTCTTGTTCTTCGAGCAATCCTAATTTCATTTTCTCTAATGTTTCTAAAGCAACACCGAAAGCACCCATTAATCCTGGATCGGGAGGCACAATAATTTCAGTTTTGGTTAGTGCTGCCATTGCAATTGGAATTGCTGCATTATAACAAACTCCGCCTTGCATCAGAATTTTCTTTCCTACTTGACGATTTCCCTTAACTCGATTAATGTAATTCAAACAAATCGAATAAGTTAATCCAGCAACGATATTTTCCTTAGATATTCCTTCTTGCAAAGCAGTTTTAATATCACTACTAATAAATGCCGCACATTGGTCAGAGAAATTCGGAGGATTATCTGCATTTAAAGCCAATTCCTGGATCTCAGTAACTTTTAATCCGAGAGTTTCATAAGCAGATTCCTCTATAAAAGAGCCAGTGCCTGCAGAACAAGCTTCGTTCATTGCATAATCGGCGGGTACTTTATTTACGATATAAGTGTATTTCGCATCTTGCCCTCCAATTTCAAAAATTGTATCCACTTCGGGATCAAAGTGTACTGCGGCGGTTGCGTGTGCAATAATTTCATTGTAAATTGCTTGTGTTTGAGCGTGTAATCCTGCAATATGCCTACCCGAACCAGTAGTGCCAAGTCCGATAATTTTTCCATTATTTGGCATTTTATCCAATATTGCCTGATAACATTTTTTTGCAGCTTTAATTGGGTCGCCGTGAGTGTAGAGATAGATACTTGCAACTTTTGCTTTTGAAACCCTATCAATCAATACTGCTTTAGTCGTTGTTGATCCAACATCTAATCCCAAAATAAATTCATTAGACACTTCTTTCTCATCAATAGCATCTTGTTTGAAATCAACTAAATTTCTAAAATTATCTAATGGTTCTAAAAATGCAAAAGATGATTGCTTTGGAATAAATAAATCATCATAGTCCAAATCATACTCAATTTGATTATGCAAGCCATAAATTGCCGCACCGATTGCTTCGAAATAATCTGCTTCGTCGGGTACAATAATATCAAATTGATTGGAAATAAAGTTAATTACTGATTTGTTCCGAGTTAATCCACCAACAAGTAATTTCTGCCCTTCATTTTCTTTGTGTAATAACTCGCCTATCTTATCTGAAATCATCAAGGATAAACCCGCTGATACTTCACATTTTGGCACGCCTTTATTCAATGCGTGAGTACAATCAGATTTTGCAAACACACTACACCTTCCCGAAACTCGATGTGGAGTGCAATTAGGGGAAATGTTAATTGCTTCGTCGAGCGACAAATCCATTCTATGTATTTGCTGTAAATAAAACTCGCCTGTACCCGATGCACACTGATTCTTAGTATTTACATTAATTATGTGACCAGTTTTATCTAAAGTGTAAGTAATGAAGGATTCTGCTCCAAGAGATGCTATTGATTGAACATTTGAGTATTTATGTTTTAGATATAAATATGCGTTTTCGGTGGCTTCAGCTTCAGAAATATTTGGGATTTTCACAATGTTTTTGAATTTTCTGCCTGTTGCAACTATTGGTATTTTATTTGGATTAAGAAATTTGATTTTTTCAGTTAATACTTGCTTGGGATTGCCCTGATGAGGAAAGTTGCCTAATTGCTCTATTTCAATTTTGTTGTTTTTATCGATAGATGCTAATACAAGCTTGATGGTCGAAGCACCAAGCGATAATCCAATTATATTTTTCATTTTATGTAAATTTTCTATTTTTAAATAATAATCAAGAATTTTCTTAATGATTATTTTCAAAATTATTAAATAATCAACAAATATAAATATATTTGTATTCTAATATTCAAACAAAAATAAAAAATGACTATTTTCAAATTTGGTGGGTCTAATTTTCAATCTAAAAATGCTTTTGATAATTTTTTGCAAATTGTCAATCAAATTAATTCCCCGACCTTAATTGTTATTTCTGCACTTGGTAAAACTACTCGGCGGCTTTCGGAAGCCTTGAAGTTTGCTGAAATTGGCGAATTGCATAGTGCTTTGAGCATTGTGGAGAAGCTAAATTACATTTCGTCTAATCTTATTACTGATTTGATTGAGGATAATGCTATTTTTGCTGATTGCAATTCCAAAATCAATGGCATTTTCGATGAGATTATTAATTATATTCGTAATATTTCTGTTGTTAGGGAAGTTACTCCTCGTACTAAAGATAAAGTTCTTGCTTTTGGCGAGGATATTTCTCTTATTATTTTCGATTCCTTTCTTCGTTATCATAATATTTCTTTTGTTTCTTTAGATGTCAGAGATATTATTATCACTGATTCTAATTTTAATGCCGCTAATCCTATTCACGATAAGATTAAATCTAATATTATTACTAAGATTTCTCCGCTTTTTAACCATACGAATATTATTCTTACTCAGGGTTATATTGCTCAAGACGAGAATGCTAATACTACTACTATGGGCTTTGAGAGTTCTAACCTCACCGCTATTCTTTTTGCCGAATTCCTTGATGCTAAACAAATTACCATTTGGACAGATGTGGAAGGCGTGTTTAATATCGACCCTAATCTTTATCTAAATGCCGTCCCCATTCCTCATCTTTCCTTTTATCAGGCTAAACTTTTCGCCCGTTATGGTAATAAGCTTTTCTATCCTAAGATGATTGAGTCCGCGAGGAGTAATAACATTAATATTATTTATAAATCCTTGCTCAATCCTAATGGTAAGCAAACTATTATTAGCGATAAACAAATTTTCGATAATACTCTTTTTGTCTTCTTTGATAATTTTAGTACTTATCGTATTCATTTTAGTGATAACGATAATGCCGCTTCTCTTTTGAATGAGTTTTCCCGTAATAATCATTATCAAAACATAATTTTAAAGAATAACGACTTCCTCTCTCTTATGACAGAGCGTAATGATATTGATTATTTTAAAAATATGAAGACTACTTCCCTCTTCTTGCTTTATCTTATTAACCCAAATATTCTTAATATTTACAAAATCATAACTAAATATTCAGATTTATTTATTAATTTAGACTTCAGGCTTATGCCTGTTGAAGATAATGTTTATGTTCTTACTTTCAAGCAGACTAATAATAAAGATTTAAATACAATTCTTAACATTTTAATTAATACAGGAGATTAAATCAATGGATTTAACTACAATTCTAATAGTCGCAGCTATTTTATTACTCGTCATCTTACCGCTGATGCTCTACAATTCACTCGTAAGAAGAAGAAATCAGGTGGATAATGTATTCGCAAGCCTTGACGCATTACTCAAAAAACGATATGACCTAATACCGAACCTAATTTCATCAGTACAAACTTATTTATCACACGAAAAAGAAACATTAACACGCATCACGGAGCTAAGAACAAAAGCAATTTCTGGCTCAATCTCAAGCAATGAAGCAGTTACATTAGATAACGAGCTCTCTACAATAATGAAAACCCTCCAAGTATCAGTAGAAAACTATCCTGACTTAAAGGCGAGCACAAATTTCCTACAATTACAAGGGTCTTTACACGAAGTGGAAGAACAAATATCAGCAGGAAGACGGGCTTATAACGCTGCGGTCACAGATTATAACACTGCGATACAAATTTTCCCAGCAAATATACTCGCAGGAATGATGAAATTTACTCCAAGAACACTCTTTTTGATTTCGGAAGTAGAAAGGCAGAATATTAATGTAAAGAATTTGTTCAATAATTGAGGTTTTTTGCTATGAAGACTATTGATGAGTTCAAAAATTTCTTTCATTATCAGTTCAACGATGCGAATGCTCCCTTCGTTATTGAACTTAATTCCCTCCGTAAGAATTATTACAGGAAATTATTTATTGCTCTTGGCTTTTTGCTTATCGGAATTGTCCTTATCGCTCTTGTTTCTGTTGAAACGATTAATTATGACACGCTCGGTGATACTGAAAGGGTCGTCCTCATTAGTATTTTTGTGATAATCGTTACTGCTATGATTTATTTCTTTGTTTCTATGGGCAAGGAATATAATAAATATCGTGCTATTTTTAAGGAAAATGTTATCCGTAAGATAATTTATTTCATTTCTCCTGATTTAAATTACGAACCCACTAATTATATTCCCATTACGGACTTTAAAACTGCTAATTTCTTTCCTAATAATCACATTAGTCGTTATCGTGGCGATGATAATGTTAGTGGAAAATTGGATAAGACGAGTATTCGCTTCTCCGAGCTTCACGCAGAGGAGGAAAACAAGGATAGCAAAGGCAATTCTACTTGGACAACTATCTTTAAGGGTCTATTTATTATCGTTGATTTTAATAAAAATTTCAATGGGAAGACTTATGTTCTGCCCGACAATAATAATAAGACCTTTAAGAAGTTCTTTATCTTCGGCGAGAAGAGAAATACTGCCTTCGGTGAGCTTGTTAAGCTCGAAAGTATTGATTTTGAGAAAGTTTTTGCTGTTTATAGCACCGATCAGATTGAAGCACGTTATATTTTATCTACAAGTTTAATGGAAAGGCTTGTTAATTTTAGAGGTAAGGCTGATAGCAATATCTTTATTTGTTTTGCTAATTCGCAAATTTATATTGCTATTCCTATTTTAAAAGATCTTTTTGAGCCCCGCATTAGCAAAAAAGAGATTTCCTTTGAACAATTGAGTGATTATTTTAGTATTCTCAGTCTTGTTATTAGTATTGTTGATGAATTAAATCTTAATACTCGCTTATGGACTAAGGAATAGATTATTATTAATAATTATATCATAAAAAAGGCTATTCAAAATATTAAATTGAGTAGTCTTTTTTTTATTAATACCATTCCAAATTG
>DYPF01000353.1 GCA_020720105.1 Chloroherpeton thalassium | reverse complement strand
CCCTGAAATGTATTCTCCTGCATTGCAAGATGTCACACAGTTTTTCTTATCAGTTACTAAATAATAAGCAATATCCTCTGCATGGCAATCAACCACACACTTATTCTTTATTGCATTTTTCTTTTCATTTATCATTTAACAAGAAAGAACACACACAGTTCCATTTTCGTTAATCAAATACCCTTACTTGCATGTTTGGCATTTTACTTTATCTGGATAAAACAGCTAAAAAACGCAAGTTGCACAATGCAATAAATTTAAATTCTATTCACACAGCTTGCATAGCCCATGGATAGTATCAGACATATCGGAGAATTCATCGCTTTAACAAGATGGTGCGCATTGAGTCTTATTCGATTTAAGCACATTAAATTCAGAAACACAGCTCGAAGTGCATGCTGTGCCTGCAGCATTTTTGACTTCTGGATAAACACATTTATCTACACAGGCTGTCTTGTTTGCTGTTTGTAGATAGTCAGTTCAGCATTTTTGGCAAAACAGGCCTGTCGTATAAATGCATTCAACACAGTTTGTAATTGATTAATTACAGAGGTAGCAGGTATTATTCTATCCGTATTGCTCTTTACAAAAGTTTGAGTTATTAAACATACCAGGAAATGAGCAGGATGATTCGCATGTTATTTTGTCTATCTATAAAAATGAGTGATCCAATTGGCAACTTTGAACGCAGCCAGTTTTGGCCGAGTTTAATAGATTCGGGGAATCATCTTTATATTTCATAATAAACATGTAAGAAAAATATTTGACTTTTTGTGCAATTTGCTACACAATTAGTTTGAGCTAAATTAAGATAAGAATTTCCATCTTCTGCGTAACAATTACTAACACATTTCGTCAAGTCTTTCGAAAAATAGTTATTTTTTGCACAGGTAGTGCACTTGAGTGTTGTATTTAAATAACATTGCAAGCAATTAAGGATTTCACCACAGGATTTACAGTTGTGATTAGAATCAACATATTAATCTAAAATAAATTAAAAACTAATTATTTAGAATTAACATTGGGCACAAGCGCTAAGACACTAAAATTAATTATAAGCGCCATATGTTAATGAATAATTATAACAATTAGCAACGCATCTTGTTTCATCAACTGTCACATAAGAATTTCCATCATTCCTCTCGCAATCGGCCACACATCCCGAACGATCTTTTTTGATATAATAGTTGAGTGAACATTTTGTGCAAACCACTGCACTTTAAAATATTTCGCAGGTTTTGCAATTTGGTATTGCCTACGAACAATTGTTACATTGTTAAGTAATTGGGTCTGGATATTGCTCTTTAATTAAATATTGGAATTCAAAATGCTTACCATTATAAATATCACATTAAAATACACAATGGGTTCTATCTAAAGCTAAAAATGTTTTTTCATCTGTATAGCAATTAGTTACACAATACTAAAACAATTAGTATTAATTATGAAAGCAACATTATTCTCAACAGCGCTTCTAAATTACGAAGCAGTATAACAATCCAAAATGCATTAATTTCTATTAAAAGTGGCATACCATTTATTTTCAGAGCAGCTTAAAGTGCAACCCGTATTGTTTGGAGTCACATAACCATAGGAGCATTTAGTGCAGTGATTTAATGTAAGACATTCTGTGCAATTTGTCTAAAATAACTGCTTAATTGAAAAACAAATTACCATTTCATATTTATAATTGTTGCAAAAAACGCATTATTTGAGCAGGATAAGTTATACTAATGAATAATACAGTGAATAAACCAGAAAATTAACTTTTAGCAGGACATCCGCTTACGCATTTCGTCCCTTCAAGATTTAATAAACTGCAGTCTGATTTCAAAATGCATTTTGTATTATCAGCATCCAATACATAGTTTCTATAAAAAATTAAATAATCATAAATTAATAACTAAAGACAAACAGATATGCACCCACTTGAATCAGGTTTCATTATAGTATTGGTTGCACATAAAATGCAGTTGGCACTATTGAAGCATTTAGTGCATAAAGCCTTAATTATATATTAAAGAATAGAATTATATGCCA
>DYPF01000352.1 GCA_020720105.1 Chloroherpeton thalassium | reverse complement strand
CCGTATGTGGGAAAACTTGCAAGTACGGTTCTTAGGGGGCGTAAGCTACCCGGTTAAGCAAAAAATAAATCCTGATAATAATTTAATAATCAAGTTTATGAAAAAAAGTTTACTAATTTTATTGACACTAATATTAAGTGTCAATGTATTTTCGCAGAGTGCAAAATACGATAACTTAATAATGAATATTAAGTTTGATGACAAGAATATACAGAAAAATGTATATTTCAGTTCTGCAATTTCAATAACTGCATATTGTTATCCTGATGATAATACTCTTGCTGTATTGAATAATGAAATGCAGCAAATACAAATCTATTCGTTGGATGATAGTAAGTTATCTAAAACAATTAAACTACCATCAACAGCATTGGATTTTGACTATTATGCTGAAAAATTCTACATTATGGATTATGATAAAGTATATGTAGTTGATTTATTTGGAAATACTATTTCAGAAACTGCATATACAAGACCTTCAAAACCTTTTGCATTAGAAAAGTTTATTGTTGATAATGGTCGTAACATAATTAATATTGCAGACGGTACAGCTTGGGAAGTTACCGAAAGTGGTTTGTATGAAATTGATAATTATTATTGGTATTATCCAAACAGTTTCAAAGGCAGAACCGAAAAAAATAATTTTAAAAGTTTTGTTTTGAGTATTGCAACGCCTGAAAATAAAATCATTAAAAACAATATTCAAATTTCTGATTTAGGATTAAGCGATGATTTGGCAACTGTAAGAATAATGTCAATTGAAAATGACAAACTTACATTAGATATTGAAACTTCTACAAATAATGAAAATGATTTGCCAAAAAGATTTCTCGTTTTTTCAGATTTGAATGGAAAATTGATTTCAAAAACCGAAATACCTTTTGTTTACAGTACATATATTAGCCGACAATTTATAGAATATAAGAATAGCGTAACTTATTTATTATCTGCACCTGATGGTTTATATTTTTATGAATTAAACAATTCAAAATCAAGCATTTACCTACCTGAATTATGCCCTGATAAATATCATTTTAACAATTTTTTATTACCTAATGAAGAAATTGAAAATATTGATAATGAAGATTATGATAATTCAAAAGCAGGTAGTAACTGTGTTACAAGAACACAAGTTATTGAAAATGCTATAAAATTTAGAGATTTAACTTGGGCTGCAACTTCTTCTAATATTGCTTCCTCTTGCACATGGTTAGGAAGTGGGTCTTGTGCCGGTTATGTGAAAACGCCAATATGGGTAACAACAGGAGCTAAAACTTCTGTTCCATACAAATGGGGTGGGCATACAGATTGGTATGACTATGTTAGTTTAGCAAGCCAAGGAAAAAAAACAGGCAATTATGCATGTAGAGCACCTAACGGCAATAATGGAGTATGTCCGGATTTTGCACACCAGTGTAACGATAATAATGATGTTATTGGCGTTGATTGTAGTGGTTTTATAAGTCGAGTATGGGAAACTTCTAACAATACAACATCTTCCTTACCAGGAATTTCAACAAGTTTAGGCAGTGCAACAGTATCAAGTAATTTTAGTCAATTACAACCCGGTGACATAATAAATTATTCTGGACATCACGTTAGATTATGTACAAGTCAAAATCCATCAGGTACCGGCAGTTTTATTGAAAGTTGTGCAGGCGATTGGAGAGTTGTTGACCATTCATATTCACCTGGCGACTTGTCAGGTTATACATGCTATAAATTTAATAATATCAACGATGCTCGTTTACGTTTAAATCAAGCAATAACTTATACGCCGTCAACAGTAACACAAGGACAACCTTTAACAATAACATATCGAATTAAAAATTTCGGTGCTGAAACTTGGTCTGGTTCTGTCGGTTTATACATAATTAAGTCTGATGGCACGGAAGCATTAATACAAGAAAATACAGGCGTTACTCTTACATCTAATCAAGCATCTTCAACTTTTTCTTTTATATCACCATCTGTTAGTTCGCCGACCGGTTTAACAAAAATTGAAGTAAGAGCAAAAAATTCCACAACTTGCAATTATCAA
>DYPF01000069.1 GCA_020720105.1 Chloroherpeton thalassium | reverse complement strand
TTTGCAGTCATTCCCACGAAAGTGGGAATCCATAAATCTTCTCTATTAGTGGATTCCCGTTTGCACGGGAATGACAAGCGTGTATTTTTAAATATTCAAAATCACAAATTCTCAATTGCCTTTTTAATAATATTAAATCCATCGGTAATAGTAGTTGCTGAAATATCTAATGCAGGACGAAATCGTATTGATTTTTCTCCACAAGATAAAATAAACACACCTTGTTCGTATAATTGTTTAACAAGATTATTCCTGACTTCGCTATTTGGCAAATCAAATGATGCAAATAAGCCTCGACCGCGCGAATTACTAACGACATTTGGAAAAAGATTTTGTAAATTATTAATCTCTCCTAATAGGACTTTGCCTTGAATGCGAGTATTTTCTAATAAATTATCTTCTTCAATTATTTCTAAATAGCGTGTGGAACGTACCATATCAACTAAATTTCCACCCCAAGTGGAATTAATTCTGCTTGATTTGTGGAAAACATTATCTTCCACATCATCAATTCTCGTTGTAGCTGCGATTCCACAAACTTGTGCTTTTTTTCCAAAACAAAGAATATCTGGGGTTACTTCTAATTGTTCGAAAGCCCAAAAAGTGCCTGTAATTCCCATTCCAGTTTGGACTTCATCAAAAATGAGCAGGGCATCGTTCTCGTCAGCTAATTCCCGAAGTTTCTTCATAAATTCGGGACGGAAGTGGTTGTCGCCACCTTCGCCTTGAATTGGCTCGATAATTATTGCGGCAATATCATTTGGAAAGTCAAAAAATGCCTGATTTATCTCGGCTATTGCTTGATTTTCAGACTTAATAATTTCATCTAAATGATTTTCGATGGGGAAAGTGATTTTTGGATTAGTTATTCTGGGCCAATCAAATGTTGGGAATAAATTTGTTTTATTTGGGTCGGTATTAGTCAAAGACATCGTATAACCGCTTCTACCGTGAAATGCTTGCTTGAAATGAATTATTTGAGTGCCTTTATTGTGAATACCTTTGCTCAGATTTTTGCGAACTTTCCAGTCAAATGCAGTTTTTAGAGCATTCTCAACAGCCAAAGCTCCACCATCAATAAAGAAACTATAACGAAACTCTTTGGGCAATGCAACTTTGTGGAAAGTATTGATAAAAGTAGCGTATTCTTCGGTGTAAATATCAGAATTCGAGGTTTTAGTAAGGGCAACTTTGCCAAGATAATCAATAAAATTGACATTAGCTAATTTGTGATGATTCATTGAAATAGGCATTGAGGCAAAAAAAGTAAAAAAGTCAACAAATCTTTTGTCATTTCTGATATCGAAAAGAAAATTACCTCCGCTTTTCTGCATGTCAAGCACAAAATCGTAGCCATCAACAAGGATTTGATTTTTTAGGGAATCAATCACATTTTCGGCATTAACATAATATTTGGGATGCACTCCCGATGATTTACTTAATGACATATATTCTCCATTTTTTATTTGTAATTAATTTAATTATTAGTTTTCTTATTAGTTGTTTTTATTTTTGTTGTTGGTGTCTCATAAGAAATTGTCTCATAAGTTAGCTTTGCTGTCATTTCCACCAAAGTGGAAATCCATAAATCCTCTCTGGCTGTGGATCCCCGTTTGCAAGGAGATGACAATACTGCACTTTGTTAGGCTTCTGAGTCAGCCGAGTGATTTTATTATCATTCTCGAAATATCTTAATTAATAAGATGAAGTAGCGAAGTGAATTGTAGAAATACAGGCTTGAAAAAGTTGAATTGCAGATAAAAAGGAACCGCCACGAATTGTCCCGTGATTGTTTGAAATTTTGTTTGCTTGTAAATTTGCAATTCTCATAATTGCAAATTAACAAGAATTAGTTAATTTTGAGTTTATTTGAATTAAGTTTTCTGAATAAAAGTGAATGTAGTAGTTATTACTACAAATTTACTACAATAAAATTACAAAAATTAAGGTAAATTAAAAAAGTTTAAAATTTCTTTAAAAATATTGTAATTGTTTGAAAAATTTACATTAAATTTGAAATATTGAAATTAATAAAAATCAAAGGAGTTCAAATGGTAAAAAATGCCAATACAATTCGCCAGAATAGAACCAAAATAGGTGCCCAGCACTTAGGAATATTCTTCTCAATGTTAGTTTTGCTTTTCTTATTATTTCTATTTAGTGTTATTCCTTGGGGAACAGCACAATTTGTGGTGCCTTTATTTCAGCCATCAGGTGATAAACTTGATAAAACAGGCTTCGTTAAGTTTGATGGTTTAGTATGGGCTTCTACAACTAAAGATAAAGAATCTGCAATTAAAGGAAAAAATTTAAAGATTTCCAAAGATTTAATCAATAAAGATTATATCTTCGACTTTACTTACCAAGAAAGAACATTAGAAAAAGATGGTTATGTTAAGGGTTCAAATGAATTTTACACACGTAGTGAAGTATTAGGTGAGAATGCAATCATCTTGGAACCTTATATTGGTTTCTCCATTCTTGCTCTCGACTTGGCTCTTGTTATTACTGCTCTCTTCTCAATTTTATTGCCTTCTCGCTTGGGCTTAATAGCTATTTTATTTGATAGACAAATTGAAGATACTAAAGTTAAAATCAGACTTCAAACTGGCTTTACTGATCAAATTGTTGATCTATTAACTTTGCCTGACGATAAACTTGCCGAGAAAGACTTTGACGAAGTTAAGGGTGCTTTCAGATTAGTTTGGAACAGAACAACTGTTGAAGATATGGATGGAGGATTCCGTCAAGCAAAATTTGAAGACTTCTTCCATGATGATATAAATGTTGTGGAATTCCGTAATAATACTTTATATTCCCGTATTAAAGAATTCTTCTCAGACTTCCTTGTAAAAGAAATTTTGGATACTAAGAGTTCATACCAATGGAGACGTAATCATTTTGCAATCTTCAAAGGCTTGAGATTATATATGTCACACCACATTACAGAAAAATATCAAAACTTAGTTACTGGTATGGCTTATGGTGGTGCTGCATTCTTAATCGTTGCTGTAGGTATTCGTGGTTTGAAATTTATTCCTTCCACTAAACCATCATTTATCTTATTAGCGATTTTCTTGGAATTTACTATGCTTTCACTCTTGTCTTTCACTCTTATCTATACAGAAGAAGAAGAACGTATGGACAAGATGTTAAAGAAAATGGAAGATGCAAATCGTTCCCAATTAGAAGCTTTACGAAGCCAACAAACAGATATTCACCAATTAGCAAACGCATTGGTTGGTCAGACTGCTGATATTATCAAAACAAGAGTTGAAAAATCAATCGAACAATATATGACAAGTGGCGATAAAGTTCAACAAGTAATTGCAACTGAAGTTGCCCGAAAAATTATTTTCGGTCTTCGCGAAGATGATGACATCAAAAAATAATAAATAATATAATTTATTAAATTCAAAAGAAAAGTCCAACAATTCAAAAATGTTGGACTTTTCTTATTGTTGAATTATGCAATTAGTTGTATTAATCTTGGTGCTTAATTTAAATACTGAACCTTGATATTGAAAGATATATTACCAGAAATCCGAAGAATTTACCATTCTCAAAGCAATGTTTTTGAAGATAGGAGCAGATGTAGCACCACCATAATAAACTCCCTTGGGATTATCCAATACGACAATCATCGCAACTTTGGGATTATCTACAGGAAAAAAGCCAACAAAAGAAGCATTATAGTGTGCTTTGGAATAAGAACCATTAACTAATTGTTGGGAAGTACCAGTTTTACCTGCAATTTGTAGATTATTAATTCTAACAGATTTACCTGTTCCTCGTTCAATTACACCATAGAACAAATCTTTAATCATATCAGAGGTGTTTTTAGACACAACCTTACGTATTACTTTTGTTTTTGCTTGAAAAAGTGTATTTCCAGAATTATCAACAATAGATTTTACTAAATAAGGCTTAATTAGATTACCACCATTGGCAATAGCTGAATAAGAGCAGAGCATTTGTAATGGAGTAGTTGATATTCCGTAGCCAAATCCAACATATTTCTGAAGAGTAGAAGTCAATTTTATCGGTTTAGGAATCCTTCCACGAGCTTCACCAGGCAATTCAATATCAGTAAGAAGCCCAAACCCAAAGTCACGGATATATTTGTAAAATGTTTTATGTGGAATCCGAGTTGCAACTTGAGCAAATACAACATTACTTGATTGTTCTACAGCCTGACGGAAGGTAATATTGCCCAAAGGGTGGACATCGCGAATAGTATAAGCTCCAACCTTCATTGCTCCACCAAAACCCGAAAACATTTGGTTTGGAGATACAAGACCTTCTTCTAAAGCCGCTGCCGCAGTAATCATTTTAAAGATAGAACCAGGTTCATATTCATCATTAATAGCCCTGTTTCTAACCCATTCGCTCCTTCTTTGATATAAAATATTAGGATTGAAAGACGGATAAGATGCTAATGCAAGTATTTCGCCCGTAAATGGATTCATAACAATCACGCTTCCGGCATCGGCAGAGAAATTTGCAATACCTTGAGCTAATTCATATTCAACTATACTCTGAAGATTCATATCAATTGTTAAATACAGATTATTTCCATCTTTTGATGGAAATGATGGGAGTTCAGCTCCAGCGTGTAAGTCCCTTTTCAAGTCCCTTTTGAGTATAATATAACCAGGAACACCACTCAGCACTGAATCAAATTGCAATTCTAATCCGCTTATACCCAAACCATCTGAATTAGTAAATCCCAAAATATGAGAAGCAACATTATCGTGAGGATAAATACGCTCGCTATTTTCAGTAATAAGCAGTCCGAACATATCTAAATCCCGAAATTCAGGTTTGTGAAGGATATTTATTTCCTTTTCGAGGATTACATATCTTAAATTAGTATCAGCAATCTTATTTAAATAAAAACTCTTGGGCTTTTTGGTAATTGAAGAAAGTAAATTGATAAAATTTGCCTTTTTCTTGAGTTCATTTTTCTTAGTCATTCTGCCAAATACGTTGGGGTCGACAGCAATTTTAAGAGATTTAGTATTTGTAACAAGCTCATTGCCTTTTGTGTCAAATATTCTGCCACGATTAGGCTTAACCGGAATTTGAATTAATTGAGTATTTTTAGCTTTTGATTTGAAATGATCATATTTGATTATCTGCAAATAGAATAATCTGCCAATAAGAACAAGTGTAGCAGCAGTAAAGAGAATAACAAAACCAAAGAATTTGAGTTTTGATAATTCAAGTGAAGAAATTTTACTTTTTACTTTTTTCATAGGTTTGCTCTCTTATAGAATCAATCAATAAAATTGGTGCTTCATCATTCACTATTAAATGTAATTCATTCTGTGAATAAAAAATTATTCTTTCGGGAGAACATAATTGAAATAAGTTTTGACGAAGTTCTTCATTTTCGGAGCGGTAATCCCTGATTTTACTTTCCAATCTATGATTTTCAAGAATTAAATTGTTAACATAATTTACATTATTAATCCAAAAAACAATAACCGAAACTGCAATAAATACTAAAAGTAGCAGTTTCCACCTATGTTTAATAAACCAATCACGGAAAAAAATAGATATTTGCATTATATTTTTTACTTTTGAATATCCCCCAAATGCAATTTAACTAAATTTGAATTTACGTTATTCGTTATTTAATAAAAAGATATCTAAAAAGTATAAATTATGGAAAAAAGTATCGTTTTGCTTAGTGGAGGAATGGATTCAGTATTAACTCTTGCCATTGCCAAACAGAGTTTTGAGGTTGCTGCCCTGCATATAAATTATGGTCAAATCACAGAAGATAAGGAATTATGGGCATTCAATAAATTGTGTGATTATTATGAAGTTGCTCAAAGGCTAATTGTGGATATAAAATATCTTACGCAAATTGGTGGAAGTTCATTAACCGATAAAACAATTTCAATCAATGATGCAAATCTATCAAATCAAGATATTCCAAACACTTATGTACCCTTCCGAAATGCCAATATATTGGCAATAGCTACAAGTTGGGCAGAAGTTATTGGAGCAAAAGGCATTTTTATTGGAGCAAATCAATTGGATTCATCAGGCTATCCCGACACAAGATTGAATTTCTTTGAGGCTTTCGAGAAAATGATTGACTATGGAACAAAGCCTGAAACAAAAATTAGAATTTATACTCCAATAATCAATATGACCAAAAAAGAAATTGTTCAAACAGCAACAAATCTTAATGTTCCATTAGAATATACTTGGAGTTGTTATAGAAACAATGATATTGCTTGTGGAACTTGCGATTCTTGTGCATTACGCCTTCGTGGTTTTGAGGAAGCAAACTTGACAGACCCAATAGATTATTTAATTCGTCCAAATTATTTATAATTATACAAAAATGAATATTAACTTTATATCAAACAGGTTTTGGAATACTAAGAAACGAAGATTTATCAATTTTGCAAAGTATTTTGCAATTTCGAGTGTAGTAGTGGGAGTTCTGGCATTATTGATTTCATTGGCGGTATTAGAAGGCTATGATAGAACTTTGCGGAAAAATGCTATTAAATTTTCTTCTCATTTAATTTTGCAAAATTTCAATCATAAAAACATAAAAAATTATGAAGAAATTTCGGAACGAATTTTAAATATAAGAGATGATATCAAAAAATTGTATCCTACAATACAATCAGAGGCATTGGTTCGGCATAAAAATAATGCTGAAGGAATTATGATTAGAGGTGTGAATTCAGAATATATCAAAGATAAAGTAAAACCAAATATCATAGTAGGGAAGGGATCCTTAGATAAAAAAGGAGATATTTTAATTGGCAAACGGCTTGCCGACAAGCTAAATGCGAAAATTGGTGACAAAATTCAAATGTTCTTAATTAAATCTGATGATATTGAAAAACTTGATTATAAAGTAGCAAAATTTATTGTTGCAGGAATTTATGAATCTACGATGGCTCAGTACGATGATGTGCTTGTATATATCGATTTCCAAGAAGCACAAGCTATAAATTCAATAAATATTAATGAAATCACCAATTTCGAAATCATGCTTGATGATGTTACAATGGCAAAATCAGTAGGTGCAGAATTGGAACAATACTTGGGTTATCCGTTTTTTGCAATTACAGTATTTGATTCTCATCAATACATTTTTACTTGGATTGAAATGCAAAAGCAGCCAATTCCAATTGTTCTTGGAATAATTATGATAATTGCATCATTTAATATAATCACAACGCTTTTGATTATGGTTTTAGAAAAATTGCCACATATTGGTGTTCTTAGGGCTCTTGGCTTCACTAAGAATCAAATTGTTCAGTTGTTTTTAATGCAAGGTTTGAATATTGCCATTAAGGGTGTTCTTATTGGGGGATCAATTGCTTTTATTTTCAGCTATTTACAGTTAAAATATCATTTTATTAAACTGAATGGAGATATTTACTTTTTAGATGTATTGCCCATAAAAATAATACCATTTCATTATATTCTGGTGATAAGTATCACTTTGATTTTATCATTATTGGCAACAATTATACCGGCAATTATTGCATCTCGAATTAACATTATCAAAGCACTAAAGTTTAGGTAGGGAATAGTAGTGTTTGTAAATTTTAAAAATAATATTAACCAAAACCACTTTTTGAGGTTGTTATGAGGTTATTTATAATTGTTTTTGTATTTACCACAATTAATTATCTTCAACTACTTAGTTCTGATTTAAATGAAAATAATCCCAAAGCGGATACTACTTTTGTAAATAATACTGGTTATACAGACACAAATTCCTATACATCACATTTCAATAAATATATCAATCTAATTACTTATAATAATGATTTGAATATTTCGATTAATAATACTTTTGGAAAGTTTTCGCTAACTAATCTTTATATAGGAAGTTATTTAAATATTAATGAAGTTAACACACAAGATGATGAATTATTTATTTTTGATTATCAAAAGGAATTATTCAAAAATCTTAATGTGCAATTCCAGCAAAATTATCTTCTTTCATCAAATTCGAGAGATATCGGAATTAATCAACTCTCCAGGTTAAATGGATTGATTGGAATTAACTATTATTTTCTTAATCAATCATCTGCCCAATTTTTGATTGGTGCCGAGAAAAATAATATTCTTGGCATTGAGTCCGAAGGTACAATATACAAAACAAATATTCAGATTAGTCAATTAAATTTAAATAATATCCAAGCAAGTGCTAACTTTTCTGGAGATTGGTTGCTACTTAATTTGAATAGGATAGAAAAGGAGTTGTATGGAAAAATTAATCTATTTGGTGAGTTTACAGATGTAGCAACAATTTTGCTATTCTCTAATTATCTCAATCTACAAAATAATCTATTATATCCTAATTATTATCAAGGCACTATTCCTTATGAAATAAGAAATCAAAATAATTGGTTGAACAATCTTACTATAGATTACGCAATAACTAAGAAAAATGCAATTAACTTAAATCTCCAAATTGTTTCAGATAATATTCAACGAAACTATAATAGGACTATAAACACAATTGATTATTCATACCTAACAAGAAATATTGAGCAATTTGAACTTGCATCAAAGATTGCAATTGATTCAAAATATGAGAATTTCTCAAATTTATTTACAATTGGATTAGTTAATAAAAATGAGAAGAATATACTTGCCCTAACGAGTACGGATTTTACAGGCGACTTAAATAAATTAAAGAATTTTGAAAATCAGAAAGATTATCATTATAGTAAAATCTCATTGTACAATTCATTCAATTTAATTATTACCAAACATACTAGTTTACAGACAAATTATTCGGTAAATTTGATTCAGTATGATACTCCATCTCAATTGAATTTTGATGATCGAGATGAATATCGTAGTTTTTTACAGACAATATTATCTCACAAATTTTCTAAGTTTCTGAATTTATCTCTTACTTTCGAAAATATTAATAACCATTTAGTATTTCTCTTTGCCAAAAGGAGCGGTCTGAATAATTGGAATAGAATCTATCGTTTTTCTCCAAAAGTTCAATACAAAAGTAAATTCTTGGAGTTGAATCCTCAATTTGAAGTTCTTTCTAATTACACAATCTATGATTTTGATAATTCGGCATCTTACACTAAAAGTATTAGTTTAAGAAATGTGGGCTATTCCGACTCAATTTTAATTAAATTTAATTCTCGTATTTCTGTTAAAAATCAAATAAAATATCAAATAAGTGAGCGTGGAATATTCTTTTGGCACGAATTTAGTGAGATACCGCAAATTAGTATACATCAATTTTTCATAAAAAGTTTACTAATTCGTAAATACAATTATTGCAGTATTGGTGTTGGCGTAAATTTGTTTGACTATCAACAGGAAAGGGTTATTGAAAAAATAACTGACCACAATATTTACAGCATTTCACCCGAAGTTGAAATCAGCTATCAACTAAATGATTGGCGTGTTGAGATGAACGGTTGGTACGAATTTCAAACTGTAAATTACTCAAATAAGTTAGAAATACCAAATTTATTGATTAAAGTATATATAAATTTTTGATATGGCAAAATACGATACACATAAAATATATAAATTAGAAAGCAAACAAGGCTCATTAGACCGAGTTGAAAAATTGATTGTAAATCTTCGTAAAAAATATGATATTCCACAAGATATTTTCTATAATATTTTAATTTCAATTACCGAAGCTATTAATAATGCAATTACCCACGGGAACAAAAATAATACTGAAAAATTTATAATATTCGAGATATTTTCAAGTTCAACCCGGCTATTATTCAAAATAAAAGACGAAGGCGAGGGTTTTAACCCAACAGAAGTTGATGATTGCACTGCCACCGAAAACCTACTTAAAGATAGCGGACGCGGAATATTCATAATGAAATCATTAAGCGATACTTTTGATGTTTCCAGTTCTGAAAATGGAACTTTATTTACAATGTGTTTCAAGTATGGAAATTCATAATTCTATCAAACAAAGTTTGACATCGGAGCAAATCGAGTTAAATTCAATTTCGGAAGGTATTAAAAAAAAGATTTCCGAATTGCCGACAAGTCCAGGTGTATATTTACACAAAAATTCATCTGGAGTAATAATTTATGTGGGCAAAGCAAAAAATTTACGTAACCGAGTTCGTTCGTATTTCCAAGAAGGAAGAATAGTTGATGCTAAAACCAAAGCACTTGTTCAACATATCACGGATTTCGAATATATAATTGTCAATACTGAAGAAGAAGCATTTATTTTGGAAGATAATTTGATTAAAAAGTATCGTCCAAAGTATAATATTATGCTAAAGGATGACAAAACATATCCTTATATTAAAGTAACGAACGAAGATTATCCCAAAATTTACTCTACTCGCAAAGTAATCAAAGATGGTGCAAAGTATTTTGGACCATATCCCGATGCATTTTCAATGAAAATGATAATTCGATTGGTGAGAACATTATTTTATGTTCGCTCTTGTAATTTGAAATTAACGCAGCATAATGTAACTGAAAATAAATTTAAAGTATGCTTAGATTATCATATTCATAAGTGTGAAGCACCTTGTGTTAATTATGTTTCATATCAAACTTATCAAGATAATATAAAAAAGGCGACCCAAATATTACAAGGAAAAACCAAACAATTAGAGTTATTGCTCGAAAATCTTATGAGTGAATTATCTGAACAAGAAAAATTTGAACAAGCAGCAAAAACTCGTGATAAGTTGATAAGATTAAAGGACTTCAACTCGAAGCAAAAGATTGTTGCTGCGGACTTTAAAGATAGAGATATATTCGGATTTGCTCGTATTGAAGATTATGTTTGTTCGGTTGTTTTTCTTGTTCGAGAGGGAAAGATAATGGGCAAAAAGCATTTTTTTGCTAAAAGTAGTTTAGCGTCAACTGACGAAGAAATAACACAGAAAACTCTTGAAAATTGGTATTTGGAAGCAGATTTTTTACCAAAAGAAATACTATTGCCCACCGAGCCTGAGGATTTGGAATATAGTACTGATTGGCTAAGCAAAAAATATAATCATCATATATCAATTCAAATTCCAAAAGCAGGAGAGAAGTATAAACTTATTGAAATGGTCAATGAAAATGCTCAGCATATTCTAAAAGATCACTTAGCTTCTTTAGATGCACGCGACAAAGTAATTCCTAAGCCAATTCAATCACTTCAGAGAGATTTGCGTCTTAATCGTTCGCCAATGAAGATGGAATGTTTCGATAATTCACATTTGCAAGGTACAGATTTAGTATCTTCAATGGTTGTTTTTGAATCGGGCAAACCCAAGAAATCAGAATATCGTAAATTCAAAAATGAAGATGTGCTACGTAATGACGATTTTGCAACAATGAAAGAAGTAGTTTCACGTAGATATTCAAGATTGCTAAACGAAAAGAAATCTTTACCTGATTTGATAATAATTGATGGAGGAAAAGGGCAATTGAGTGCCGCTGTTGAGGTACTTGAAGAATTAGGAATACTAAACAAAGTGAATATTGTTGGATTAGCAAAGAGATTAGAGGAAGTGTTTTTCCCAGGTGAGTCCGAAGCAATATTATTGCCGAAATCATCGTTAAGTTTAAGATTATTGCAGCAAATTAGGGACGAAGCCCATAGATTTGCCATTACATATCATAGAAAATTGAGAGATAAACGCACTTTCCAAACAGAATTAACACAAATTGAAGGAATAGGCAAAAAGAAAGCAGAAAAGTTAATTCAACAATTTGGATCAGTTAAAGCAATCAAAGATAAAACTATAGAAGAATTAATGAAAGTAATATCCGAAAAAGATGCACAGAAAATAATAGGTTTTTACCAAGAAAAAATAAATTAATAATATTTTTTTACTCAAAACGTAATTTTTTCCTTTTTGATGTGGTTTATAATATAGAATTTTATATTTTCTGTAATTTAGT
>DYPF01000068.1 GCA_020720105.1 Chloroherpeton thalassium | reverse complement strand
CAAGTTACTTAAAAAAAGTGCTTTCTACCGCACTGGAAGAGTTAAATATTAATAGAAAAGGATTTCACGGATTTCGCCGTTCCTATCTTGCTGATTTGTTTTACAATAACGTGCCTGTGCAGATTGCGAGCAAGTTAATGAGACATTCAAACGTGAATATTACGATGCAAAAATATTCTATTATCAAGGAAGATGAATTGGTAAAATGGTCATCAAATTTAGGCACAACTTTGATACGAAAACTTTAACCTATTTTAACCTATTTTACTCTATTTCCAAAAGACGTATTTCGCATAAAAATAGCCTCTACTTATTACGGAACTTGATTTAATCAATATCTACAAAAAAAGCCCGATAAAATCGGGCTTTATTGTTTCGCTCCTGAGCAGGGACTTGAACCCCGGACCCTCTGATTAACAGTCAGATGCTCTAACCAGCTGAGCTACTCAGGAATGTTACCTTGTTAATTTTAAGGAATACAAAATTAAGAAAAATTTATTTAATAGCAAAATTATTTTTCAAAAAAAATGTTTTTTTTACTTTTTTTGATTGTTTGAATCCAAAATTTGCTTGTATTCCGACTTAATTGAATTTCTCAATGAATCAATTATCTTAATAAATTCTCTTTCTGTCTGTGCTTTCTCAAAAAAAATTTCACGAAATTCCTCTTCAGTATACCCATTTTTCTTCAATACTTTCAGAACTTCTTTATTTGCTTCTAAAGAATCAGTAATTTCGGTGCGAACAATCAGAATTTCACGATAAGTTTTGTAGAATTTATCATCAAAAGGTTTATCACAAGCCGATAAAAACAAAAATGCAAAGATTATGACAACTAAATATTTCATTTTACACTTTATTGTTTAAAAAATATTCAATTCTTTGAATTGCATCTTCTTTTTCGAGCAATGAAATTGTTTCAAAAATACCAGCACCAACTGATTTTCCTGTAATCATTATCCTTAATGGATGAACAATATCCTTAAGCTTAATGCCCTTTTCTTCAACATATTTCAAAGTAAAATCGTGCAATGTTTGATAATTCCAATCTGCGATTTCCTTCAATTCAATAAAATATGTCGAAATTGTTTCTTTAGTATGTTCTTTCCAGTGTTTATTGATAAAGTCGGGGTCGAATTCTGTTGGTTTGGCAAACATATATGGAGCAAATTCGGGAACATCTAATAAATTGTCAATTCTTTCTTTCACTAAATTGATAACTTCCATCAAATATTCTTTGCTTATATAGTTGAAATCCTTGGCTTGTAATGTTGGAATTAATAAATCTGCTAATTCTTCCATCGGTTTCATTCGTAAGTATTGAGAATTCATCCAATTAAGTTTAGTCAAATCGAAAATTGCTCCAGATTTATTCACTTTTTCGAGTGTAAATGTATCTATTAATTCTTGCATACTGAAAATTTCTCGGTCTGCAGTTGGATTCCAGCCTAATAATGCGATAAAATTAACAAAAGTTTCTTTAAAATATCCTTTTACAACATAATCTTCAACTGCAACATCGCCTTGGCGTTTGCTTAACTTTGATTTATCACGATTTAAGAGCAAAGGTAAATGAGCAAATTGTGGACGTTCCCAACCAAATGCATCGTATAAAATAACGTGTTTGGGAGTAGATGGCAACCATTCTTCACCGCGAATTACGTGTGAGATTTGCATTAAATGGTCGTCAACTACATTTGCTAAATGGTAAGTAGGAAATCCATCTGATTTGAGTAGAATTTGGTCATCAACATCACGTCCACGAACGGAAACATCTCCACGAATAATATCTTTGAATTCAATTTCCTTCTCGAATGGCACTTTAAGTCTTATTACATAAGGTATTTTATTATCTAAGAGATTCTTTGTTTCTGCTTCGCCTAAAGTGAATTGATTTTTCATAATTGTGCGGTCGTATTTGGGAGCAATTCCGGCTTTTTGTTGCTTTTCGCGCATTGCATCCAATTCCTCGGCAGTATCGAAAGCATAATAAGAATCACCATTTACGAGTAATTGCATTGCATATTCGGTGTATAAATCAAATCTTTCGCTTTGCACATAAGGACCAAAATTGCCACCAATGTGGGGACCTTCGTCAAATACTATTCCAGACCATTCAAGCGACTTAATTAAGTTTTCGGTAGCACCCTCAACTAATCTTGTTCTATCAGTATCTTCTATACGCAAAATCATTTTTCCATTATTATGGCGAGCAAATAAATAGTTATACAATGCAGTCCTTAATCCACCAACGTGCAAGTAGCCTGTGGGTGAAGGGGCGAAACGAACTCGAACTTCCATTAAATTACCTAATAGTTTTTTATAAAATACAAAATTAACTAAATTGATGGTATTTTTGGGTGTGTTAAGGTAAATTGGTGGAATATATCGTATCTACTAAATACTTAATTCCTTTCTCCATCCCATAGCTATTTTTTGTAATTCAACGCTATCCATTTTAATATTTTTCAATTCACAGCCAAATCTTGTCGTAATTTACTCGGTTTTGAGGATTCTTTTTTGTTAATTAAATAATTTAAAAAAATATCTAATTCACTCAGCAATCCAGGTGATAAATGATGAATTTTCGATTTCAACATTTTGGACAGTTTAACTCATACTGCAAAATTATAAAATTACTCCGATTTTTTAATTATCACAAAAAAAAAGACTGCTTTACTTAGTAAAAACAGCCCTTATAGTATGAATATTTTATAGTATTTAATTCACAATCGGATTGCCCGGAAAACCAGGGAATAGATTTTGACCATCAAGTTTAATTTCGCCAAATTGATTTTCGAATCGCTTAACATTTTCGTTTAATGCACGAACAAGCATCTTGGCATGAATTGGCGACATTATCACCCTTGAATAAACTTTTGCTTTGGGGACGCCAGGCAAAACGCGAGTAAAGTCGATTACAAATTCGGCATTGCTATGCGAAATTATTGCAAGATTGGAATAGATGCCTTCTGCTTCCTTCTCGCCCAATTCGATATTTATTTGTTGCGACTGCGGATTTGGTTGATTCATAGGATTTTCTTTATTATTTTCCATTTGTATTATTATTTATTGTTTTATTTTATTTCTGTAAAAATCTCTCTTAGCATCATCTTTAACATAGGAACTAAAGATTTTAACCATTTCGAGATAGTAATATTCCTTTTGATTGTCTGGAATACTTGACTCCAATTTTTCCATACTTTCAATATAATTATTCATTTTTGCTTTGTTGTCCAATACATAATAAATATTAACTAAATCGGAAACAACTGCAAAATCTTCTCTGTATTTTGTTGTTTTTACTGCTTGTTCAAAATACTTAGCTGATTCTCTCAAATCAGGGAAAAATTCTTCAAAATTTGGCTTATATTCTTTGTCAGCATCCATTTTTAACTTAATTTCATTTTGTTTCAAACTTGCGCGATTCTTATATGAAGAAGCAATGTTTCTTATTGCAACTTCGTAAGTTGGATCTATTTCTAAAGCTTTTAAATAATATTCGATAGCTTTAGTGTATTCCTTTTTAGTTTGATACAAATCACCTAATTGACCAATAAAAAGCTTATTAGTTGGATTGTCTTTGATTAACTGCTGCAAATATGAAAATGCTTCGTCCATTTTACCTAAATCTTGATAAATTTGCACCAAAAATGCATTAATATTTGTATTTCCTGGATCTAATGTACCTAAGAGTTTAACATAAGTTAAAGCGTCTTGGTATTTTTGTTTATAATAATACATTTGTGCTAATGCGCCAATTGGCGTTGTGTTCAGAACATTCCATTGAGATTGTTCATTAGGTAACCAATTTTGTGGCGGGTCATATCTTAAACCTGATAATTGAAAGTTCAAATCTTTCTTATTGTCTTTGTAGAACAAATACAAATCTTTATCAGCAACTTGGAATAAGTCTGTCAATAATGAATCACCTTGAGTACCCGATATTCCAGTTGTTAATTTAGGTTTGCCCAAAGCAGTTAAAATATCACGGCGATTTTGATTGATAAAAAATTTATTATTAATCAAATAATCAAAATCTTTCTTGGATTTGGTGTAATATTCTGTGTATTCTGATAATGCAAGAGTTGTATCGCCTCTTAACTCGAAAGCTTGACCGATAAATGCATAGAAATCTGTCATTTCAGGGCGAACTATTTTTCCTGTTTCGAAGTAATTGATTGCAGAATCAAGAAATTTCACATTTTCTGTTGAGAAATATCTATTCAAATTATCAACACCTGAATTATAACTTTCTACCCATATTTTATTCAAAAGTAATTTTGGACGTTGTGATAATTTCGCGTCCTTTTTGGGTAATTGGTCTGCTTTAACAGCAAATTCAGCTGCTTTTTTCACATTTCCTTTCATCAAATAAATATCAGCCATCAACAAATATGCTTCTTCATTTTGTGGATTCTTGGTTAATTCTTGTTGAGCAAAATCAATTGCCTTATCGTAATCCTTGCTTTGGAATGCAACTTTTGCTGTTGTCATCTCTCTTGATGAACATTGGAAGCCTTGTAATACTAATGCACCAATAATTGCAATCATCATTAATTGAAAGATTCTTTTCACTATTTCACCTTTTAAATATTAAACATTTTACAATTTACAAAATTAAAACTATTTTATATAATACTTTTAATTATTGTATATTTTTTTATGGAATTTAGAGAAATTAATTTATTCTTAACTTTTTTGTAAATTTTCTTTTATTTTATAGAAAAATCTTCTTGCAATATCTTTGCTGCCATTTTACCACTTGTAGCAGCGGATTCCATCGTTGCAGGTAATTTTGTATTTGTCCAATCACCGGCAAAATAAATTCCTTTCACCAATTTATTATCAGGTCGGAGCTGTTCAATCTGTGGATTTATTCCAATAGTTGCAAATTTATCTAAATACATTCGGTGATGATCTATTTGATTCCTATCAAATTCTGGAATTATTTTCTCTAAACTCGCCATCGCCAAGTTATAAATAAAATCACGTGGGAATACCGTGAAGTCGTCAGCAGCACTAATTGTTAAAGCATAACAATTCTTCAACCTTTTTTCTTTGAAAATCCAGTGAATTGTGCTACCAATAACTCCACTGAAATCGCCTTCTATCAACTTTTGCTTAGTCCAAAAATATATTGATAATATTGAACTTGTGCGTACTTCACGGAAAAAATGCAAACTTTTTACATTAAGTAAATCATGCAAATATGAAGTGGCGAGTATTTTCTTAATAAAATTATGCTGTGTTGCAAGAATAATTGCATCATAATTCAGCCATTTTTGATTATCAAACACACCCAAATTCTTTTCTGTTATTCTGATTTTCGTTATAAGTGAATTAGTGAATATCTTCAATCTTTTTGGATATTTATCTGCAAGAGGAATAAACAAATCTGCTAATGGAACCCGCGAGAAACATAATTTCTGATTTTCGGGTGATGAAAAGAAGGCTTTTGTTAATACTTGCACAAATAACTCTGCTGGTGCTTTCTGTATAGTAGTATTAATTGTTGCAAGAACAATCGGTTCGAATATATATTTAATAAATTCAGTAGAAATTTTATTGTTCTTCAAGTATTCTTCAACAGTTAAATCTTTTATTTCAGTTGAGTATTTTTCTAAATTTTTAGCTTTCATTTTCAACATGATAAAAAACTTAACAAGTTTGATTTTTTCGGATGTATTTGCTTTTTGGAATTTCCAAAGCGACTGAACCAAAGATAAATCACCATATTTGCCAGACTGTAGTGTAAAGTTATAGTCTTGGGATTGTAATAAAACTTCAAAATTATCTTGGTATTTTATAAATTGATAAGTGCCTAATTCCTTCAACAATTCAAAGAAATTATGATAAGCACCAACCATTATATGTTTGCCATTATCAATTATCTGATTATTATAGCCCGATGGTAAGGAAAATACTCTGCCACCCAAGATATTTTTTGCTTCATAAATATCAACTGAATAATCATCATTTTTTAGCAAATTCATTGCAGCACTTATACCTGCAATTCCACCTCCAATTATCGCTACTTTCATCTTATTTCTTACCTTTTCTAATCAATCAAAAACTTCTTTTGCTCGTAAAATTGTGATGCCTTTATTTGACTTAACTGAATTTACATAAACCGAAACTGTTGTATCAATAACAACTTGTTTCTTTGTTGAACTTGCATGCATAAATCGCTTGCGGTTCTCGCTATCCACAAAAATCAGACCTAAATGTGAATAATCCAAGCCCGATTTGCTCGTTACAATACAAACAATATCGCCATTTTGGAAGTGCTTTTCGTGATTTGCAATATTTTCCTTTGGAATATAATAATAATCAATTTGGTTTAGATTATCTTCGGTTTCTTTGATTTTATCAATAAATTCGGGATGCTTTTGTAAAGCAGAATAATATTTTATATTTTGAGATATAAAATTTAAATTAAATCTAATTTTTTCGCCACGAGAATTTTCGGGTAAATATTCCACAATTCCATTTATAACATTTTGATTAATCCAATCAGCAGTATAATGCAGTCGTGAAGTATAATCAATAATTTGTCCATCACGATAACGAGTAGCTGTAACTTCCTCGAAAAGTGCTTCGATTGTCAATTTATCTTTTTTGATTATTCGGGCAAAATCTAATGAATTTTCAACGAAAGTTACACAATCCAGACCATTCAAATTCACTCGGCAAATTTCGTAATCTCCTTCGAGGGTGCCACCTTTATAGTCTGTTCCCAGAAATTGCAAAGCAACTTTGATAATTCTATCACCAATTGGAAGTAATTTCCAATCCTCATCTTTTGCTAATTTGAAAATTGTATTAGTTCTTTGCTCCGAAAGTAAGTCCAATGAAGGAATAATTGCAGTTCCACCGAGTGGTTTTTGTAAAGAAATAATAGAAATTAATATAATTACGATTGCGATTTTGATATTTTTTTGCATTTTTGAAACTTATTAAAAATTAATTCGTAAAATTAAGAAAAAAGATGATTATGAAGATAAAAATTTACATATTATTACTTTCCACTGCAATGCTTTTATCTTCTTGCCATCTTGCGATGATGAATTGTTTCGATGGTTCGGGCGAAATCGTAACAGATGAACGCAAAGTAGCTAACTTTGATAAAATCAAGTTAAATAGCGGTTATGATATTTATTTATATCAAGGTGATTCCTCTACAGTAATGGTAGAAATCGATGATAATTTACTGAAATATGTTAGAACAAGTGTTACTGACCGTATGTTGGAAATTGATGATACTAAAAGTATTTGCACACGGATAAAAAAGGTTTATATCACAACTCCAAATTTGAAGAAAATTCAAGTCAATGGTGCGAGCGACATTGTTGCCAATAAACCATTGAATTACAACTATTTAGATATTGAAATTAATGGTGCCTCGGATATTTACTTCAAGGAGTTAACTTGTCCTAATCTTAAATTAGGCATTTCTGGAGCGGGCGATGTGAATATTGAATCGGGCAATGGTGGAAATTTGTTAATTCAAGCAAGCGGTGCGGGCGATATAAATTTCGCAAATTTCAGAACTGATAGCACAAAAGTTGAAATATCTGGAGTTGGTGATGTATCAGTTTGGGCTGAAAAATTCCTACTTTTAAAGATATTCGGTGCAGGCGACATCCAATACAAAGGCACCGATAGCACTCGAGTTGTGAAGAAAATTATGGGTGCAGGCTCGGTAAATAGATTTTAGGCATTGGGATGTTGGCGAATAGCCATAGTGGCTGTCTCATAACAATGACACAGCCCCATTTGTGAATATTAATTATTCGATGATTTTTATAATCAGATTTGCTTAAATCAAAGCCATTCCTTCTTCAAATGCCTTTTGATTAACAGGCAATAAATGATGATAACGTTCAGGTAGAACTTTTTTAAGCGCATCATAAATAGATTCAGGCTTTACTGTTTTGCGAGCAGCGATAAATGAACCCAAAATAATCATATTCAAAACACGAATATTCTTTAATTTGATTGCAGTTTCGCTTCCAGCAACTCCATAAATGTTAATATCTTTACGAGTAGGAGGTCTTAAAATATTCGATGCATCATAAATAATTGTACCATTTGGCTTAATCTTCTCTTCAAATTTATCAACAGAAGGTTGATTTAAAGCTACAACAGTATCGTATCTTGAAATAATTGGCGAAGAGATTAAAGTATCTGATACGATAGTAGTTGCATTAGCAGTGCCACCGCGCATTTCTGGACCATAAGATGGCATCCAGCACACTTCTTTATTTTCAATCATACCAGCATAAGCTAATATCATACCCATAGACAAGATGCCTTGCCCACCAAATCCTGCGAAAATTGCTTCTTCAGTCATATTATTTACCTCCTGGAACTTTTACATCACCTAATACAAAATATTGAATCATTTTTTCTTCAACAAATTTTTGACTTTCTAATGGAGTCATTCTCCAATTTGAAGGACAATTACCAACAACTTCAACCATACAAAAACCTTTGCCTTCCTTTTGATATTCTAATGCTTGTCTTAATGCTTTCTTAGTTTTACGCACATTAACTGCAGTATGAACGGACTGACGAGTAATATAATAAGTAGCAGGCAATTGAGCTAATAATTCGCTCATTCGTAATGGATAGCCCATTGTTTTCACATCGCGACCATAAGGGGAAGTGGTTGTTGCCATACCGGGCAAAGTAGTGGGAGCCATCTGACCAGAAGTCATACCATAAACAGCATTATTAATAAATACAACCAACATATTTTCGCCACGGTTGGCAGCGTGAATAGTTTCGGCAGTACCGATAGCTGCCAAATCGCCATCGCCTTGGTAAGTGAAGACAAATTTGTCGGGCATCATTCTTTTAATTGCAGTTCCCACAGCACAAGCGCGTCCGTGAGCGGCTTCTTGCATATCGATATTCATATAATCATAAGCAAAAACTGAACAACCAACTGGAGCTACGCCGATAATTTTATCTTGAATATCCATTTCATCAACAACTTCCATAAGGAGTTTATGCACAACACCGTGAGCACAACCTGGGCAGTAGTGCAAGGGTTTATCAGTTAATGTTTTTGGCTTTTTATAAATCACAAATTGATCCTGAACTACGTCTGGATTAACAGGAACTTCTATTTGATTAGTCATTATTCAACTCCTAAATATACTTTTTCAAAATGCTTTAATACACTTTCGGGATCGGCAATCATACCGCCCATTCTTCCGTAAAACTCAACTCTTGTTTTGTCGCCAACTGCCAATCTGACATCTTCAACCATCTGACCAGCATTCATTTCAATATCTAAAATACCTTTGATGTTCGGTGCTGTTTCACGATAAATTGCATAAGGGAATGGATAAACTGTTTGAGGACGAATAAGACCAACTTTGTAGCCTTTTTCGCGTGCTAATTCCATAGCTTTCATAGCAATTCTGGAGCCTAATCCAAATCCTGTGAAAACGTATTCAGCATCTTCCAAATTCATTGTTTGATAGCGAACTTCTTCAGCTTCGATTATTCTATATTTAGCTTGTAGTCTTAAGTTAACTTGTTCCATAACTTCTGGTTCGATAAATAATGAAGTAACAATTCTTCTTTCTTTATCGTGAGGTTTGCCAGTAGTTGCCCATTCTGGGAATTCAGTTCTGCGGGGAAGTTGGTCGAATAATTCAACTTTTTCCATCATTTGTCCCATCGCTCCGTCAGCCAAAATCATTGCAGGAACTCGATATTTTTCGGATAATTCAAAGCCAAGTTTAACATAGTCAACCATTTCTTGAACATTATATGGAGCTAAAACGATTAAGTGATAATCGCCATGTCCGCCGCCTTTTGTGGATTGAAAATAGTCAGATTGAGAAGGTTGGATAGTACCTAATCCAGGACCACCACGAACTATATTCACTAACAAACAAGGAAGTTCAGCACCAGCAATGTAAGAAATTCCCTCTTGCATTAAACTAATACCAGGACTTGATGAAGTAGTTGACACTCTTCTGCCGGCACCTGCCGCACCATAAATCATATTGATTGATGCAACTTCGCTTTCTGCTTGCAAAACAACCATTCCAGTTCTAAGAGCTGCTTCTTTTGATAAATATTCAATCACTTCGGATTGAGGAGTAATTGGATAACCAAAATATCCGTCACAGCCAACACGAATCAAAGCCTCAGCTACTGCTTCGTTGCCTTTCATTAATTTAATTTCACCCATTTTTAGCTCCTTTATTTAACTATTTTTCGATAAACTGTGATGATAGCTTCGGGACATACCAATTCACAATTCAAACATCCTGTACAATTGTCTTGCACTTTGATTGCATAATGATAGCCTTTTTGATTGATTTTTGGTGACAATGCTATTGTTTCCATCGGGCAAGCTTCTATACACAACTCGCATCCTTTGCATTTTTCAATATCAATTACAATATCACCTAAGGATTTTGCCATTTGAAACCTCTATATAAATATAAATTTCTAAAAAGTAATAATACAAAATTACTAAATTTTTTTGTTATTTTAATTAATTTATTTTAATATACTAATATGTTCGTATTCATTTACATATTAGTAAAATATAATACTTTCTTAATTTTAGAATTTAATAATTGGAAATAATGATAATATTATTTCGTAAATTATCAATTAAAATTATTTTTATTATTATACGATATAATTGCTTTATCTAATATATAAGTTAATCTTGCAAAACAATATTATTGCTTAATTATAACCATTTGTTATTATTAGTTTTATCCAATTCTTGAACTATTCGTTTTACTTCTTGAACTCGTTCCAATGGACAAATCATTACTGCATCATCAGTAACTGCAACAACTGTATTTGAAAACCCCAAAACCGTTAAAAGAGTATTCTTTTCTTCGCTCGAACGATTTATTAATATTGAATTTGTAGTATCTATATCAAGCACATTTCCTTGAATATAATTTTGGTTATCATCAACTGAATAAATTCTTGGCAAAGTATCATAAGAACCTAAATCTTCCCAAGAAAAAGTTGAAGGAGCGACAACCACTTTTTGTGCTTTTTCCATTAATGCAAAATCGATTGAAATATCAGGCATAAGGCTATATAATTGCAAAATTTCAGGATTATACGAAAAGTTATCTTCCAAAGGATTCCGTGTAATGATTTCACTCATTTTATCCAACATCTCTCCAACTCTTGGGCAATATTTTGATAATTTTTCATTAAATACATCTAATCTATAGAAAAACATTCCAGAATTCCACAAGTATTTATGACTATGGAAGAATTCATTTGCTTTTTCTTGAGATGGCTTTTCGTGAAATGAACGCACAGGCTGAATTTGCAATGAATCAATTGTATAATCAAAATCACTTTCTACTTCAATATATCCATAACCAGTTTCGGGTCTGCTGGGTCTGATGCCAATCGTTGCTAATGAAGGATTATAATAAACATATTTCATTAGCGGTGTGATTAGCTCACTAAATGATTCAAAAGGAAAAATCCTTTGATCCGCAGTCAGAACAGCCGCAACAATATCTTGCACTTTGATATTTCTTGATTGTAATCTTGTGGAAATTATTGAAGAAGCAAGTGCCAAACAAGGAGCAGTATTGCGTTTCATTGGCTCGGCAATTATATTTTCCTTTGGCAAATCGGTGATTAATTCCTCGATCTGTTCCTTCAAATATTGGTTTGTAATGATGAAGATATTTTCCTTAGGAATAACTTTACTTGCTCTGATGATAGATTCTTCTAAAAGTGTTGGTGAATTATCATCAAACTTAATTAATTGCTTGGGTCTGTTAATTCTGCTAAGGGGCCAAAAGCGATTACCCGAACCGCCAGCCATTATGATACCTACTTTTTCCATATTTATATAATTTATTATTTTAAGTATTTATACTATTTTTTAATATTTTTTAATATTTTTTAATATTTTTTAATATTTTTTAATATTT
>DYPF01000351.1 GCA_020720105.1 Chloroherpeton thalassium | reverse complement strand
TTAAGCGATTTATTGAAATGTTCGGTATGATTTCAAACCTTGCTAAAATCAATAATACTTCAATGACTTATATATTATGGAACTATTGCAGCATAATTTCTTAACGAACTATTCTACGTAAACACCTCAAAAAATTATTCAACCGATATGATTAAGTAATTACAAAACAGTCCTTAGATATTTATAGACTTTCTATAATCAATTATTCACTTTTAGACAAATCCTTCCACACTGAAAATGAATTTTAAATAGTTTCAAAGTGGAGATTGTATAATTTATAACTATCTGACAACTTTCTACTTAATCCAGGATGGTTTATTATAAAGTTATTTACCAATTCCAAAGTATTTGAATCCAATTAATTCCAATTTTTCCCTGTCCATAATATTCCTTCCATCAAAAATGAAAGCCGGTTTCATCATAGAATCAAATATTTTATGCCAATCATAATTGATAAATTCATCCCATTCTGTTAAAATAACAATAGCATGTGCATCCTTACTTGTATCGTAAGGATCAGTACTAGTATTAAGCTGGGCTTTGTTCTGTTCTGGATTTCTGGTATTTAGATAATTCAAATCAGCAAACATCTGTTCTGGTTTAACTTTTGGGTCATAAACCATAATATTTGCTAAATCATCCATTAAATAGTCTGCTACATACATAGCAGCAGTTTCCCTGGTATCGTTGGTGTCTTTTTTAAAAGCCCAACCTAAAAAAGCTATTTTTTTTCCAGAAACGGTATTGAATAATGTGGCAATTATTTTATCAGCAAATCGTTTTTTTTGATAGTTATTCATAATAATAACCTGCTCCCAATAATCAGCAACTTCGTTTAATCCCAAATTTCTGCAAATATAAACCAAATTTAATATGTCCTTCTGAAAACAAGAACCACCAAAGCCCACTGAAGATTTTAGGAATTTAGAACCAATTCTGCTATCCGAACCTATCGCACGAGCAACTTCTTCAATATTTGCTTCAGTCTTTTCACATAATGCTGATAAGGAGTTAATTGAAGATATTCGTTGAGCAAGGAATGCATTTGCAGTTAATTTAGATAATTCTGAAGACCAAACATTGGTTTGTAAAATCCGTTCTCTAGGTAACCAGTGTGCATATATTTCTGTTAAAGCATCCATAGCAATCTTGCCTTCGCTCGTTTGCTCGCCACCAATTAAAACACGGTCAGCATTGTATAAGTCAGCAATGGCAGTCCCCTCAGCTAAAAACTCAGGATTTGATAAAATCTGAAAATTTACTCCATTTCCTGTATTTTTCAATATTTCTCTTATGGTCTCAGCTGTTCGGACAGGAAGTGTTGATTTTTCGACAACAATTTTATCCGTCTTTGCAACCATAGCAATTTGCCGGGCACATAACTCAATATATTTTAAATCAGCCGCCATTCCCTTTCCTTTACCATAAGTTTTAGTTGGTGTATTCACTGATATAAAAATCATTTCAGCTTCACCTATCCCTTTGGCAACATTTGTTGAAAAGAAGAGGTTCCTATTTCTTGATTCTGCTATTACTTCTTTTAAACCAGGTTCGTAGATGGGTAAATTATCAAGATCAATATTATTCCATTCATTAATTCTTTGTTGATTAATATCAACAACATTTACTTCAATTTCAGGACATTTCTGTGCAATTACTGCCATAGTTGGACCACCTACATATCCTGCTCCAATACAACAAATATTAGTAATCTTTTTCATTTTTTTTATTATTATGTTGTTAATATCAATATCCATCCTCATCTTGTAAAAACAAAAGCAAATTTACATTTTATATTAAACTTATTGTCTTAAAAGTGTTTAATTAAGATTTTTTAAATGTAGTTTCTACAAAAATACACAAAAATGGTTTATGCATTTCCGTTTAGTGTAAAATTTGAATTTACGTCGTATAGAAAAAGTACAAAAAATTACTTCACAACTATCAATGTATTAAATCCAAAATCTACCAATCTTATGTTAAGTAAAGACTTCGAATTGTTAACAAAAAATTGGCTAAATATTATTTTGAGGTGCTATGAGAAATAATTTGCTAACCTAAAATAGA
>DYPF01000350.1 GCA_020720105.1 Chloroherpeton thalassium | reverse complement strand
AAGCAATCATTAGCATTTTAACAGCTAAAACAAATTGACAATAGATGACATTTTTTAAACTTTATTACACTTAAAAGTTACGTTATTTACAATTTAAAAATTTATAAACCCATGAAAAAATTCTTAACAATCCTTATTTTAATTTCTTTTATTCTTTTATCAAGTTGTGGTAAAGATGATATACTACCTAAAGATGATCTCTTTCTGAGTGGTGCGCTTACCTCGGCTACCGTTCAACAAATAGAAGGCAGATGGGCTATTGTTCAGTTGAAGTTTGAAGGGGTATTAAGTGATGTTCCCATCAATCATGTTGAATGCGGTCGAGATTTTTTTGATATTAAATCGAATGGAGTATACAGGGAATACTTATTTCACGATATGCAATGTATTCCTGAGTTAAATACCTTAAATTGGACTTTGTCAAACGGAGTTGTAACACTGACTGATGGAACTACCAAAGATCAATGGGTTATTACGGAATTAAACGCAAATAAAATGGTATTCAAATATAGATACAATGTTGACAATGACCCTGAATTAGAAATTATTGATGTTATTTGTAATCGATATGTACCACCGAGTGAAATAGATATTTATTCTCAAACCTTTTATCAAGATATGACATATGAAAATAGTGATAAAATTTTACTCAAATGGGATGTTTACAGTGGCTATAATGATTTTGTTAAATATGAAATATACAGATTAGGCGAAAATTGCGATAACACAAACCAAGAGTTGATCATCACTATAACCGATGTAAATCAAAATTCTTTTATAGACCTTACGCCACCTCCTTATGCACAAATATGTTATGTTTTAAAGATTTATACTAACTCAGGGCTTTTGGGAGAAAGCTATCCGATAGGAGTAGATACAAGTTCTATCATAGTTCCGCATGTAAACCTATCAACACCGATTTTGAATGCGAATACCTCAGTTGTGTTAAATTGGGAAACTTATAATGGCTATTATTTTTCTCATTATGAAATAGATGTACGCAATTATTCTTCCGGTTATGGTGGAGGATATGGAGAAGAAAAAATGGCAGTGATTAATAATATAGAAACTATCCAAACCACAATAGAACAACCTTATGTGGAAAATCCTGTATTCGTTATAAATGTTTATAATATATTCGGTAGCAAAAACCAGCTGGTTGTAGAAGGTCAAAACAAACAAAGCACTAATTTTTCAAGAAATGAAATTCTGCCTGTTAATTTTATCGCTCGTTTGGCATATTCTCCTAATGAATCAATAATTTACTTTACGGATTATAACAATTTGTACAGGTATAATTACAATACTTATCATATTGAAAATTCATTTGTGCTCAATAACAGTTCCATTATTTTTATCAAAGTCATTGAATCTTCATTCGGGACAGAGGTATTTGTACACGAAGGTATAAATATTATAGTTTTCGATGCAAATTTGAACTTCAAGTACAATCTTGAAAGTTCAGTTTCAAGTCCTAAAAAGCTTGAACATACAGAAAATAATTATTGGTTAATTACGGATAGAGAAAAACTATATTCCTTTTCAAGAACCAATAACACCTTAAATTTATTGAGCTCTAATAATTTATACAATTATAATTTTTGTTGTAGTTTAATTAACGTGTTAGATATTGGGCAGAATAGAATATTGGTGGGCAATGCAACACAAGATCACGGCTTAAAAATTAGCATGGACAACAATGGAATATTGAGCTCTAATTCCGTTTCGGTGAGTGTTAATACTACTTCAGAAATGAGTGATTATTACTTATTTTCAAAATCTCAACAATATCTTATCAATAGGGGCGATAGAACGGTTTATTCTACTCAATCTTACAATTTGATAACCACTTTAAATCAAATTTTTTATCCTTCAGGTTTAAACAATAGTGGAACAAAGATTTTGGGAACAAATAATAGTCCGGATCTTTCGCAAGAAAGCAATCAAGAAAAGAAAGTAAAAATAGTAAGCTATCCTGATTTAGCAGAACAATTATATGGATCTAAGGGTTATCCACAATATGTTTTTCAAAATCATTTAGGACAAATTGTGTCCGTATCTAAAGGGTTT
>DYPF01000349.1 GCA_020720105.1 Chloroherpeton thalassium | reverse complement strand
TTTGCTGGACCATTTACGATTCCTGTAACTGGAAATCTTGGTTTGCCAACCCAAACATTTAGGGTATGTTTTTGTCCGTTTTGAAAAGTGGCAATAATTTTTCCAGAATTTACCGTGGCTAATGGCATAATAGGTGTTCCTCTTACTGTAATTGAATACGGTGTTGATGAAACAATGACTAAATTATCTTCTACCGACCAGCCATTTACTGTTGCCCCATTTTGGTTATATATTACTGGGCTTGGTACTTTACAAATATCGTTAATTGTATAAGTTTGCTCTGTATCTTCGCATATTATGTTGCTTCCTACTATTACTCCTCCTTGTATTGGGAAATATGGTGCTTGAGGAATACCTTGTAATTCTTTGATTAGCCAATCAGCATTCTCTGAAGAAATAAAAACGTGTTCCTGATTTGTACTTGGTGCAAAATAACTATCAAAATAGATTTCTTTATTTAATGGGTCGCAGACTAAGTTTCTATTAAAAGCAGTTGACCAATCGAAATTTGGATTTTTGAAAGCTAATGCACTTACTGACGGAATAAATGCATGATTTGGCAAATAAGTTCTCCATTCTTGACTATCAACAGCATCATTTAATGCTAAAGTAAATTCATCTTTTATAATTCCTTGTGTATTGAATGTACCACCTTGTACAATATCCATCGAACCTCTTGGATTTGCATTTGTTCTTGATACCGAACCATTTTGTACTTCAATACCACCAACTCTTTTAATTGTTACTTTACCTGAAAAAGTTTGTCCATAACCTCCCGTATTTTGCAAAAATGTATCATCTATAGTTGCTACTTTAATTTTTGTTTGAATTGGAGTTCCAAATATTTGTCCATATTTAATAATTGTAAAAGCAGCTAATTCTAAAAACTTGTTTCCAGAGTTATTGGTTGTAGTTCCGTTTGTAGTACCGTTTATCAAAGCGATTTTTCGTAAATTCTGTGGATAACCATTTGAGCCACTTATGCCATTGGAATTTAAATTATTTTGAAATTGTTGACGGAATGGTGAGTTATTATTTTGACCATTTAAAACTGAACTACTCCATAAATTTGTTGGATATGGTGTTGCTTCGTGTACTCCGTCTAACTGCTCGATTAGCATTTGACGAGCGGCAGGAGAACGAAAATTTTCATCAAATTTAAGTTTTGCTTGGTCTTGACGTCCTTTGTAACCATAAAAATAAAGATTTTCTTGAGCACCAATTGGAATATTTGCTCCTAAATGTGGACTATCAAAACTTACCCAAAGTCTTGTGTTATGACTTATATTATTCTTTTCCATATGTGCTAAAGCATATCGAGAAACTAAACCACCCATACTTGGACCAATAATTGATATTTTTTCTGTACTACCATTTGTTGCTAATTTAGCATTTTCTCGAGTTAATAATGCTACTAATGCCATTGCATTTCGCTCAACGTAATCAGCACCATTTGGAAAATTGACTAATGTAACATCAAATCCATAAGGTGCGGAGCGAAGTTTTTCTACTAGACTAATTTTATCAGTAGCAGTATTATTATCGTGGTCATAATACATTAATTCGTATAAACTTGATTTTGGAGAGTCATATCCAGCACTACCTTGATAAATCTTTCTGCCATCACCAGGGTCATAACCATCAAGAATAATAATTGGTTTGTTAATTTTGGAAGCAACACTTCCATTATTTGTAACTTTATTATAATATGTACGGTATTCTAAAACTCCTTTTGTTGCAGAAGTTTCATTATATCCTTGAAAAGCAAGATTTCCTGTTGTTGATGAAGTGACACCAGCAGTTCCAACAAAATCTTGTTCTAAAGGAAATGATAATGGACTTGCCATAGCCATTGCAGATGAATTTGAAACAACAATGTCCATAGTTGCATTTAATGTTTCGGTTGTATTGTTGCTGAAAGTAACTGTAAATACAAACGTTTTCTTACCACTTGTTGAGAATGATACTACTGGATTTGTTGTAGATATTACATAGTTATTGATTAAATTGTAGTTAGTTGCTGTACCAAAATTAGCAACTAATGTTTTAATTTGCAATCCTGTAAGTTGTAACATTAGAGAAGATTTTAATCGG
>DYPF01000067.1 GCA_020720105.1 Chloroherpeton thalassium | reverse complement strand
ATTAATTTTCTTCTCCTTTTGGTTTATGTTTCCAGCGGCGATGTGCCCATACCCATTGGTCGGGGTATTTGCGGATAAGATTTTCGAGAGCTGTCACATGTCTTTGGGTTAGCTCTTTAATGCCTTCTGGAGTATTTTCGATATCAGAGTAATCCAATTCATTATGCTCAATTAAATATGTATTATCGGGCTGACGGATGCACCCACTGAAAATAATTGGAGCACGAAACTTCAATGCAATTTGTGCAGGTGCTTTATAAGTTGCTGTCGGTTGATTAAAGAAATTTACGAACAAATCTTTATCATTAGTTGCACTTTGGTCGGCAAGAAAAGCAATAGCCTCATTATTTCGTATTGCTTTGATTAATTCAATTGCAGCTTTATGCATTGAAACAACTTTATTGCCACTATTTACACGCATCTTGTTTAGATGTTCGTTTAGCAGTCTATTGCTTTGCTGTTTAACAACTATAGAAACCGGAATAGTGGAATATATGCCAAATGAATATGCCATCAATTCCCAATTCCCAAAATGACCCGAAATTATCACAATTCCATTTCCCTGCTTATGCACTCTGTCAATTTCGTCAATATCACGATATTTTACTAAACTTCGTATTTCGGGTTCGGACAATGAGCTAATCTTAAACATTTCAGCAAAAGTAATGCCCAGATTTTGAAACGACTTCTTGCTTGTCGTATTAATCCAATCTTCGCTTTGCTCAGGAAATGCAGTCCTTAGATTATCATAAGTAATTTTTCGGCGTTTTTTACTTGTATAATAAATAAAATATCCAATAAATATACCTAATTCAACTGTTTGTTTATGATTAAGAATTCGCGTTATTAGCACAAAAATATAAACCGCAATAAACACGATTAAATGACTAAGTTTTTTAAATAACTTGAATTTCTTCTTTTGTTTAGTATTCATCTGTAGATTTTTCGTTCTTAACATATTGTTTATACCAATTTGGATTTTTTAATTCATTCATTGCGCTGGAATGCACCAAAATATAATTGCCAAAACCCTGCACATCTACAAAATAAAAATGAACGCCACCTTGAATTTCCGTATAAAACCAATCTTCGTAGGCTTTGTCGGTATCAATCTCAACAAATCTATCCCGCTGAGTTGGAAATCCATATTTCAGCAAAATTCTACCTCTTTCGGTGTTCCAACCTTCCACAAAGTTGCCATAAGTGAAATAAGTGTTTGCAAATTTGATAAATTCGTCGTATTCCACTCGCTTCTCGTTGATTAAGGTTTCGGGATCGGGGTCGCGTTGTCGCCAAAATCTATAAAGAAATCTCTGCTTTGCTTTTAAATCAGTTAGCTTTTTCCACTGGCTTATTTCATTACTATTGGCAATTATAGCTGATTTTCGGTATTCAGTTGCAAGTTGATCTTCTTTCAAAGTAGAAAATTCGCTCATTTCGAATAATTGGTCTTCGGTGAAATTACTTGCCACTTGTGGTGGCATATTTTTATTGAAATAAAAGAACTTTTTAACTTTTTCATCTAATTTATTTTCTTCTTTACTCATTAGCTGAACTCGTAAGTAATAAACTCCTGTTGGAAGTATATTAATGGGTATCGAAAGTGGCTTGCCAAAATCGCTACTTGCAGGCATTACATCTAAAGGAACACGTAGGAATTCACGCTTTGCCGCATCTTCTATAATTACATTGTAGTTAATCAAATCAGTATTCGCTGTATTATATGTTTCAAAGTAAAAATTTAAAGTTGGATAATCTCCAGAATACTCTGCCGCAGGATTAGGAAGTATGAAATATTGATTTTTTCTATACATTTCATCCCAGTGTCGTGTTGCATTTTCCTCATTTTCAATCACAGTCGCCATTTGCAAGTCTGATAATTGAAGAGAATATTCGGCATAAGTATTAATTTTTACTTTCTCATTCCATTTTGATTTATTAGAAATATTATTTTGGTCATAAGCAATTATTTCTATTTGATACTCACCCTTGGGCAAATAAAACTTCTGCAAACCGTAAAGAGAATATACTGTGTTAGTATCGTGCGTTTTTTTATAACTTGGGAAAACCCACTTCGTTTTATTTGATACTTTTGTGATAGAATTAGTGAGAGTTGCCTCGAACTTCATATTCATAAGCAAAGTGGAATCGTCAAACTTCTTATACTTCAATGAATTATCAAAGAAAGAATAATAAACTTCCACCCGGGACGAATCCTCATTATACTTAAATTTAGCATAATCATAGGCAATATCAATAGCTGGAAGTTTGGAAAAAGAGAATATTAGAAAAGAAAAGACAATCAATTGAAATTTTTTCATTGATATTCTGTTAATTAGTAGATGATATTTATTATAATTTATCATTATTGCCATATTATTCTTCTTTTAATAATTTAAATGTATTTTCAAATACTACCACAACTTTGGTTTAAAAGTTTCTTTGTTTATTATTTTAGCACTATTATTTGTAGCTTTGATTACAAATAGTCCATTTCTGGCGGCAAATCTATTTGCTTCTTCTTCTACAGAAATATACCCCACAGCACCAATAATTTGATTACCAGAGTATTGATTGAAAACTTCCTTAAAGACTTCCAATTTTTTCAAAAATCTCTTTACATCATTTACACTTAAAGTTGTTTTTACTTCCACTGCAACAACTTGGTGACCATTTTTTGCAATGACATCAATTTCAAATTCTGAAGTTTTATATTTACCTCGGGATCTCATAGTAGTCTGTTGGACTTCAATTCCTCTTTCATTTAAAATGGCAACCAAAGTCCCGTCAACCAAAGCTTCTACAAATTTGCCCCAACGAGTTTCAATTTCACTTAACTTTTTCATCAACTTATTGAATTCTCGGCTTGTTGCTTCTTGTATTTTTTTTAATTTGATGTCTGACTCCTGTATTTTTCTATCTGTTTCAAGAGATGATTTTGCTAATAACTCCTTCGTTTCTTTGAACTGTTTGTCTGTTTCTTTGAACTGTTTGTCTGTTTCTTGAAACATTGACCAAACTTTTTCAAAGTCTAATTTTTCTGTATTTATTTCTGTTGCCATAATATTTTTTAATTAATCATTCAATATTATTAAAACACTATTTTGAGAAAAATATTGTATTTATAATAAAAAAAGAGGCTGTCTTTTCAGGCAGCCTCTTGCTGTAAGTTAAATCAATTGTTTAATTTTTCATACATTTTTAGAATGCTACGCCAATTGTAAAGCGATTTACTAAGCCAAGATTGATTGTTGGATTGATTGAATAATCAAACCTTCCTTGCACTTCGCCTAATTCATAGTTGATGCCAATACCACCAGCAAAGCCAAATTCATCTTGATTGAATTGATAACCTGCACGCAATGCTACTAAATCACTCCACTTATATTCAGCACCAAATGAGAACTGCTCACTTACATCAGAAAATGTAGTGAAATCTGCTGCTACTAAAACAGAGTGATCATCCACTTTGTACACTTCTGATGAGATACCAGCACGGAAAACTAACGGGTATGAATATGGATATGCAAGCATAGTCATATCTACTGGTGCAGCATCAGCCGCATCGATTGGTTTTTTAGATGTTCTTAAACTTTGTCCTTCGTAAGAAGTTTCAGTACCAAGATTGTGCATCGAGAATGCAATCTTGATTCCATAAATTCCAGTATTATACAAGGTTCCAATATCAAATGCAAAACCATTGCTCGAAACATTATAAATTGAATTATTAACATATTTAGCAGTAATACCAAATGAGAATTGGTCGGTTAAATAACCCGATAAAGTCAAACCAGTCGACAAATCAGCTACTGTATAATCAGCTGATAAACCCTCTGGGTTGGCAGTTGTAGTTACTTGTATATTATCGCTCGAGAACGATATGGCGTGAACTGCCACAGCAAAATCATTCCCCAATGGAAATGATAATGCTGCAAAGCTATGTGAATATGTTGCAAACCATTGTAAGTATGAAAATTCTGTAGAAACACCTTTGATATCTGCTATTCCAGCAGGATTCCAGTATATTGCACTCAAATCATTTGTGATTGAGCCACCAGCGCCACCCATTCCTACTGCTCTTGCACCTATTGGTATTTTTAGAAATTGTCCGCCAGCTGTAGCTACTTTGATAGCTTCGCCTTTGGAAGAAGCATCAAGATTTTCACCAACTGCAAATAATGAGTTGATGGAGAAAATGAATGCTAATGCTATTACACTTGTTAATTTAAATATCTTCATTTTTTATCTCTCTTGTTTATTCTGTTATTAATCTAAATCCACCAACAACAACCGAGAAGTTTCTGATTGTTTCAGCACCATCTGCACTCTTAATGTGAGCAACAAAAGCTTGGCTTTGCACTCTTTGTCCGTTGAATGATAGTAAGTCCCATACAGCAACTGCTGCTTGACTTTGCTTAGCATTGTCAATATCTTTATGGTCTAATGTTTTTACTAATTCACCATTTACTGTATAAATGCTAATTGTGCATTCTTTAGGTAATTTAGTGAAATAGATGCTTGCATCATAAGGTGATTTTTGACCATCATGAGTTATGAAATATGGATTAGGAACTACTTGAACTCCATCCAATAACTCATTTGTATATTCGCCATTATTTCCTTTTGGATTGTTGATGCGGAATAATACTTTTGCTCCGGGCATTGGAAGTCCCAAAGCACCACCATAAGTTTTCAATGTAATTTTGTCGCCAACTTGGAAGTCAGGACCATTACCTGGAGCATATTCTGCAGATGGTATTGGAGTCCACATTTCAACCTTAGAGTTAGTTTTGCCCATATTTGCATAATCAATACCAAATTGAATACCACCAATATTTAATGTATGAGTGAAGTAAATTGTATTTGCTCCATCTTTGGATTTTCCGGTTAAATAATATTTGTTTTGTTTACCTAAGCCAGATACATTTACATTGTCATCATTGTAAGGTGAGTAGTTAGATCTAGTTATTTCTTTATTGATAGTTAATGGATTTGTATTATATTTAGTTGGTTCTTTATCAAGATTTACCCAACCAAAAGGAACCAAATTATGCTTACCAATAAATTCATTTGTCTTTGGATTTAATCTATCCACACCACCATAGCCTAAGTTTCTTGGATCTGGAAAATACCTTGCTGGGAAAGCATCTTGCATTGCAGCATAAGGATTCTGAACAACATACAGTGGTAAATCAATTGCTGGAATACTTGTAGGATAATGAACTTCCACAGAATCTATTCCATTTTCTGAAACTCTCTTGAACTTAGTTTTATTAGTAACTTTAATTGTTAAATAATCACAATCAAATTCAGCAGTTTGTTTTTGCGTAGTTCCCCACTCAATGTTTAGAGTTTCTTTGCCACCTGGTAAAAATTCAACTTCGTATTCGCCTGGTCCATTATTGAATGAACCATCAACAGTATAACCTGCACTAACAGTATAATCAACACCGACCGGCTGAGTAGTCATCACTCTACCTGTTTCCTTCACTCTACTCATATCATCAATAAAGTTAATTGGGGTTACTGCATCCTCGCCAGGCATTTTTGCAGTTGTTAATGTTAATGAATCAGGACGGAATCTTCCACCATATTGGTGCATTGTAAAGTCGAAGCTAAAGCCTAATGTTCCATAAGCTGGGGCTAATGTTGCTAAAGTATAGCAATATGCTGGGTCGGCATCACGGAAAGTACCAGTTGAGAATTTACCTGAACGTGTTCTGATTTCTCTATCGAATTGAGTTCCAAATGTAATTTGAGCACCCGAAACAGAATCCACAACAACGGTATCTGCCAAAACAAATGAAGCAGCATCTTCAGTAAATGAACCACGATAAGGAACGGTACAAGGTTGGTCTTCGTAGCTAACAAATGCATCAAATAATACGTTATCAGTGTTCAAATCAACTAATTTGACTCTGCTTTGATATAAACCAAAAGTAGTAGCATCGCTTCTTCCAGTAAAAGTAACTGATTGTTCATTCCAAATTGGAGTAAAGGTTAATTCCAAATCATGTCCAGCAAAGTTTTGCAATAATCTATCTTTGTCTAATGAATACATTTTAAAATTATATAATCCACCTAATTTCAAGGAATCTTCAGGAGTGATAATAACTTGAATATCTGGATCTTCCGACACTGAATTTGCTGATGGTTGAGCACCAAATAAATTAGGTAAACCTTCGGAACCATCATTTACTTTAGTTGGAGTTGGTTGAGTGTAATCACCTTCGTCATAAGCTAAAACTTTATAGTAATAAGGTACATTGTTTGTTAAACCTTCATTTTTGGCTGGATCATTATTTTTTTCTAATTTTCCATCTTTATTATCATCGCCAATGTCTATAAATGTTCTATTCTTTGTTTGTTCTGCCATATAAGGTACAATAACTTGCTTTCTTGCTCGCAATGATTGCTCCCAATTAGGGAATTCAGTTTTAGCAAGACCATTTGCAAGGTAATAATAAACAGAATCTAAAACTTCTTTAACCTGAGCTAAGTCACTTGTTTGTTGTGATATAGGTTGAGGAACTAATTTGTCTATCACATTATAAGAAATTCCACCAATAATAATCTTCTTTAGAGTAGTTAATTTGTAAACTGTATCAACTGTTATTCTTATCGTATCGTATGATTTTTTTTGAGTAGCTGAATCATAGAATGTTAAGTATTGCAATTTGCCAATTATACCATCTGCGAAATATCTAAGCTTTAATAATGAATCTAAATAAGCAGTATTAACTTGTGCTGTTGTTCTTTTGTAAAAAAGTGGATTATATGGAACAAGTGCTTTGTTTAATTTAATAACACCAACCATCACGCTATCAAACAAAGTTATTCTACGAGAATCTTCATAAGTAAAAGCCCCATTACTAAAATCAACTTCATTTTCTTGTAACATCTTCAAGTATTCTTTTCCCCAAGGTGCTGAATAGATTGAAGTATCTACAGCTGCAAGGAATGGCTTAGCAGATTTAATTTGTGAGAATACTGTTTCTTTAGGCAACATTAAGCCACCATTAATCACTCTCATCACTCTTATTGCCATTGTATCAATAACTTTTCCATTATAATCAGTATATGCACCAACTACTTCCATACTATCAATCAAAGGCATTTCCAAATTATTTTGGTTGCCACCGGCACGAATATATGATTTGTAAAATGGTTTTGGCAATTCCCATTTTGCTATTTGTTTCCAGCCATAAGGACCTTTTCCACGTGGATATGCACCAGCACCAGCAACAACGTTTACATCAAATGTATCCAAGTTTGTTCTACGAGCACGAAATATTTTAAAGCCCATAAATGCCAAACCTTTTTCCCAAGGATCAATAGATAATTCTGAAGTTTCGTCCCATTGGAATTCAATACCGTGACTTGTTACTTTATAATCAGTAATGTTCGAACGGCCGGGAGGAGTTGGAGCTTGGAAGTTATTATCATACACTTGTTGAGCAAACTTATCTTTACGGATTAATTCTTCCATATCTTCTACTGTTCCATCTGCGTCTGAGCCTTTGGAAGTACTTGCCAAAATGATACCAACAATTACTCTTGCAGTATCACCAGGTTGCATATTGAATGGTCCAGTAGCCATCAAGAAACGTTTATCACCAGGTCCTGTATCGCCTTCACGTAAAGTAGAAGAGATAAAATTATAACGCTCTTCTGATTCTTGCTTGTCTTCTTCAATAGACCAATTACGGAAAGTTACTAAACCTAATTGTTCTCCATTTGTATAAACTCTTTTGTCCTTACGCAAATCACCATTAGCATCAACAGATGGGGATTCTAAAAAGTCGAAACCTAAGTAACCGAAACCACGAGCTCTTTCGCCTTGGTCAGAGTTAGACCATTGAATAGCTAAGTTTAATGTTTCGTCTAAATCAAAGAATTTTACACGGTCATTACTTGCACCGCCACGAGAATTTGTAGTCAATGCAATATCGACGTCCATTACTGGAGCTAACCAACAATGTTTCAATGCTTTTTCATTCATATTGATCATTTCGTAACGAAGGAATATAAAGTCCTTGTAGTCACCAAATCCCCAAGAGTAGATTGTTTGTTCATATTGCAATCTTAATGGGTAACCTTCTTGAGTCATTTTTGCAACACCACCTTCAAAATAGCTTAAATCAGTATCTTTATAGGTTGCAAAGATATCTTCGCCCGAAATGAATGACGGACCCTTGGTAAATGTTGCGATATCTCTTTGAGAAGTGTTTGCGATGTAATGACCAAAATAACGATTTTTCTTTAGAGTATCTGCTGCAGAATCGTCCCAAATGGGCCAATTATATTTGTCAGCTGCTACAAGTGGAGTTCCGTCACCTTTAAAATCTGTTGAAAATAAAGTACGATGCAGTAAAATATCATCTTGATTAAGCGGATCACCTTCTTCGATTCTACCTGGTACAAACCAAGAATTACCGGAATTAGGATTGTAGGATACTTCCACTAACTTCTTTAAATCATTTGGATCTGAAGAGCCAACTCTTTGTTTTTGAGCAGCAAACCAAATACCACCACCAAAAATATATTGGTTTTGTGAGCCACGGGGCCAAATGCCGCCACCAACTGAATTTTTTACATCTAAACCAAAAATACCATAGTTAGTAGTATAAAATTCAATATTACTAACAGAGTTCTTTTGTAAATCAAAAACTCTTGTATATGCTTTTTGAATTTGATTTTTATCTTCAATTGTTTCTTTTTTATCTTTTGCTTTTTTGGAGCTTGTTGCTATTTCAGCAAATGCAGCTGTGCTGCCAATCAACAAAATTGCAAGCAAAGTTAAAATTACTTTTTTATACATATTTATAACCTATTTTACAAATTAATTAAATCTAATCATTACGCCAAAGTAAACAGTTCTTGGGGCTTGGTAATTACCTAAGAACGACCAAGCTGTTTCAACATAATTGATATATGTTTGATATTTTTCAGATTGAGTTACTATACCATTTTTATCAAAGTCTGAGTTTACATTGTAAAGTCTATTACCATAACGGTCATATTGATCTGCTGCAAATGATGCAGTATTTTCGTAAGTAGCATCTTTATACCAAGTTGTGGAGTTAAAATCACCTATTCTTACTTGTAAAGTTCTACCATTATCAACTGGATCGCCAGTTGTAGTACTTACTGCTACCGGTCTGGTAAAGTTGAACAGATTAAATACATCTACATATAAATCAACCCAAGTATTTCCTACAGAACTGCCAAAAATATCACTCAATTGGAATGAACGCATAAGTTTTGTGCTTATAGTATAGAATGAGGGTTGTGTTTCTGCATTATATTCGCCAATTGCTTTGCCGTCTTTATCTGTTTTAGTGTAAGGATATCCACTTCTCCAGGAACCAGTAAAGTTTAGATTTGTATTTTCCAATAAATTCAAACCAAAGATAGAAGGACCTTCGTCATTACCCCAAATAAAATTAATATAACCTTTGAACCAATGAGTTAAATTATCAGGAGCAGTATAAACTGCTAATGGATAAGTTAATTTACCTGTATATGGGTCTTTTGACACATTAAAGTTAGAAGTTGCGCTTGGTGCAGTTCCAACACTATTGGATAATGTATAGCTTAATGAAACTAACAAATGGTCGCCGGCTGGACGTTTTCTTAATTCAAATTCCAAACCTTTCGATGTACTGTATTCAGTAATTGTGTACTGGAAATAAGGCGTTGGCACAGCAGGTATAAACATAGTTCCTAATTGATTATATCTATCATTGTAATATGCTGTTACGCCCAATGCTAAATAATCATTGAATTGTTGATTGTAAGCCACTTGGTACGCACTTGTTTGTTGAGCTTCCATATTTGGATTACCAATCAAGCTTGATGCTCTCAATATATCTATTGCAAAATTATCATACATATATTGGAATTGTGGTGTTTTGAAATACAAACCATAAGCAATAGAGATTACAGAATTATCTGTAATTGGGTAAGCTACATTCAATCTTGGGGAAATTTGATATTTCATTTTAGTAACAACAAAGCCTGTATCAGAACTAATTGGGATAAAGTTAGCAGAAGCTAAACGATAATTTGATGAAGGATCAATCATATCTAATCTAACACCAGGATTAATCACAATACCTTTGTATTTAATTTGATCTTGTATGTACATACCAAATTCCATTGGTTGATAAGGCTTGCTTGTCAAATCCCAAACTTTTTTAGTATCTGCATATAAGTTTCCACCATATAAATCAGTGTAGATATCGAAAAACGGATTGCCATCATAAGGCGAACCATTATTATGTCTGTGGAATTCATAAAATCTTAATTGGAAACCTGTTTTGAAGAAATGTCCAAATTCACCTGTTTTAAAAGAATTTGTATAACTTCCATCAAATTGCCAATAAGTACCTAAACGATAATCAACACCCGTTCCTGTTCCAGTGGTTGCAAATAAGTTTTGCATACCATAAGCATTATTTGTACCTCCATCATAGCCAGGTCCTTCAAAGTAACCTGTTAATGGATTTCTAACTGGTTGGTCACCTTTCAAATAACCATCTTTAGTAATACCCATTGTTGTCAAGCCTGTGTATTCATCTAAAATTTTATCGCCTTGTACTCTGCCATCAACTACTTGTCCCTTACTTAATGTGCTCCCATCTATTACATATTCATCTCTTGGCTCTAAAATTTTAAAACCAGTAAAGAAATCTGGATCACCTGTAGCAATTTCTCCAGTCTCTGGATTTATATCTCTTCTTCCAGTAACATCATTATTAGTATTACGAGAGATTGTAAATTCATAAAAACTTGTTGGAGTTAAATTATGATTGATTCTTGCCATAAAGTTATATACTATTTGGTTTCCAACTGCAACCTTTGCAATTTTTTCTGAAACACCATTATCCGCACCATTTATCAAACCTGTACCATTGGCATACAACCAATACCATCCACCAAATTCAGCTGATGTTACACCATAATTTGAGCCTAAGATTAAGCCAATATCTTCGTTAATTGCAAAACGAATACGACCAGTAATATTTTTTCTCCAAGTTTGATTATTTTCATATTGTCCTAAATTATTACCTGCTGGATCGTAAATTTCATAGCTATTACTACGATATTTTTCATAGAAATAAGATGTGGAGATAAAGAATGTTGAATGTTTGAAGAATGGTAATGGCAATGGTCCGCCTATACCAAAGTCAATTGATTGCTCGCCACCACCTTGCAATTGAGCACCTTCGCCACCTTCAACTGGCACCCATTTACTATCTACTTTTTGCAAATCTAAATCATAGGCTTGTCGTCCCCATAGAGAAGGGATCCCAGTATAGTACGACATCAAAGCTTCGTATTTGTCTGTTCTTCCTGTTTTTACAGAAGTATTTACCACACCACCTTGGGAGTTACCATATTCAGCAGAGAAACCACCTGTTAATACTTGTACTTCTTCAGTTCCATATTGGCTCACCATTGGATAATAACCAGTTCCACCAAATCCCATTCCACCTGTGAATGCATTACCTACATCTAAACCGTCTACTTTTACCTGAGTTTCAGACGAGCGAGCACCACGGATACTAAATCCAGCACCAGCATCACGAACACCAGCACTCAAACCCACAATACCTGTTACACCGCGGGCAGTAGTTCCCTTGATTTCTTCACTTGAGTATGTTTGTTTTTTGCCTTCGGCATCTTTGGAAACCATTTTATTTCCGTAAACCTCAACAACACCCATTTTAATACTTTCAACACCCATAGTAAAATTAAGTTCAGCTGTTTCATCAGCTGAAACTCGTACTTTCTTTGTTACTTCGGTTTTTCCAACTGCTCTAACTAATACTTCATAAGAGCCAGCAGGAATGTTAACAATTGTGTAAGAGCCGTCTTTATTACGAACAGGAGCTCCCAAGGTAGTACCTTGAACTCGTACAGTCGCTCCCAATACACCTTTACCTTCTTCATCGATTACTTTACCTGTCAATCGGCCATAAACACTGGCAAAAGCACTGATAGGCAAAAGCATTGCAAAGATAATTGTTAAAAAGAGGAATTTTTTAAACATTTTTTTCCTAATTATATTTACTTATAAAAATTTTCAAATATTGTTAGATATAGTTTTTTTTCCTCACCCCCAGCCCCCTCTCCATTCTGGAGAGGGGGGGGATTTTTCCCATTTATTCCC
>DYPF01000348.1 GCA_020720105.1 Chloroherpeton thalassium | reverse complement strand
CGTTGGCGGTAATGTAAAGAAAGACACCAAGAACAACCTAAAATAAATTAAAAATTATGAGAAATAAATTATTAGTAACGATTGGATTTTTGTTAATTTTCTCTACTGGATATTCTAAAGTAGATGAATTTAAGATTTTCGAGAAGGAATCAAAAGGAATTAAGATTCAAATAAACTCGAAACTTGAATTATTTCACATTATGGCATACTTGAGTAATGCAGATTATCTAAACAATTTTGATTTTACATACAAATCTGACATTACTACTTTTTTTGCTTCTTATAAAAATGACAATTCCGTTCAGTTTGTCAAAAAAGTAATTCAAAACTATCATGCTCATTTGTCCATAAATGAACAATTTCTTAATGATAATTTCAAAAACAATCCTTCTTTTATGCAGTTTCTTCAGTTGGATAGTTTTGAACTGGCAAGTACTTTAACTAACAAAACTATGATTATTGATAGTCTTAATAAAGCTGTTGAGTCGTTTGCGAAAATTAGCCAGTTTGATAAATTCATAAATAATCACCAAGAATATTATCTTCAGAAAATTGACGAGGTTTCAAAAGAAATTACTGGTCTTGACATTATTGATGATTTTGAGACATTTTGGGGTTCAAAAAAGGATAACTATACAATAGTAATTACTATGCTTGAACAAGATATACACGCATCTTGGTTTACAAACAATAAAAAATCAAGTTGCGTATTTTACTTGTCACCAAAATTTGTAGTTAATAATGATGCAAAATTTGGGAATAGCGATATAACTAATCTTAGAGAAGGCAAAATGGCCGCTAAGGATTATATATATTACGGGGCAATACATGAGATTGGGCATACTTTCTTAAATCCCATTATGGATAATTACACATCTCAAATTGACCAAATTTCTTTAAAAATATCGACTTCTGACCCTTCAAAGACTATATTTTTGTGTGAATCATTTTTAAGAAGTTTAACCGCATACTTTCTGATTAAAAACAAATATGATGAGTTTGCTCAAATGGTAATACAGGGGGAAAAACAACAAGGATATGTCTATAATGAAATAATTGTGGAATTAATAAAGGATTATTCAAATAACAGAGATAAGTTCAAGGAATTTAATGATTATGTACCGATTCTATTGGAAAGACTTAAAGAACAAGTAAAATAAAAAACACTACCGCCAACAATGTATATACAAAATAGGCGTGACAGTTGTAAATTCAAGGGCTGTAGCCCGCTTCAAAGTTGTAACGGTTTGATAAGTTTGAAGCCCGCAATCGCCTACTTTGCATATACTCAACGTTGTGGGCAATTGTACTAGACCCATGAACATTGATAGCATTATTAGAAAACTGAAATGTATAAATTGACCAATCTGAGAATGAATCAAAAACTTAGTATAAACTTTTAATATTAAATTGGAATTAAAAAATGAAAAGAATTGCTATTATAATGACTTTACTGACAGTTGCATGTTCATTCACCTATGGACAAGCTTCAACTGATTCGATTTCAATGAAAAAAGTATTTGGTGGTTATCAGTTTTACCAAGGCGACAAAAGATTAAACATGAATCAACTTGTAAAGGCTATGGAACCTAATGAGAAAGCCTACAAAGAGATAAAATCTGCTCAATCAACATATACTTTGTCCACAATTGTTGGATTTGCAGGTGGGTTTATGGTTGGTTGGCCGATAGGAACGGCTATTGTTGGTGGAAAACCTAATTGGACAATAGCTGGAATTGGTGCAGGATTAATTGTTGTTTCCATTCCAATAACCCAAAGTTTCAATAAAAAAGCAAAACAAGCTGTCGAGACGTATAACGGTGGATTACAGACAAGTTCGTTTTGGGATAAAAATGAATTAAAATTATCTTTGACAGGAAACGGAATTGGACTGACATTGAACTTCTAAAAACTACTGCCCACAACACACGGAATAGCCAATAAGGGTTTCAGTGGCATGCGTAGCTTATCACCCGCATCAATATTTCGTCTCAGTTGATAGGTTCGTATTACGCAATCCTTTACTGGCCATAGCGTCAACGTTAGCACCAAGGCTTGAAAATCTACTTCTTAAAAAAAAGTTCCCAAATTGAGA
>DYPF01000066.1 GCA_020720105.1 Chloroherpeton thalassium | reverse complement strand
ATATTTGTAAATACCATTGCTACATTGTGTTTGTTTGCCGCATCAATTACTTCTTGGTCGCGAACCGATCCGCCCGGTTGAATTACAGCAACTGCTCCTGCTTCAACTGCTTGGAGCAATCCATCAGCAAATGGGAAGAAAGCATCGCTTGCCACAACTGAGCCTTCCAAGGAATTGCCCATCAATTTTGCTTTTTCTACTGCAATACGCGATGAATCCACGCGAGACATTTGACCTGCTCCAATAGCAAGAGTTCTATCTTTGGCTACATAAACTATGGCATTACTTTTTACGTGTTTTGCCACTTTCCATCCAAATAACATTGCATCTTTTTCATCGTCAGTTGGAGTGCGTTCGGTTGCAACTTGCAATTCGCCTTCAATCAAAGCATTATCGTGGCTTTGCACTAAATATCCACCACTTACCGACTTAATATCGTTGGATTTCAATTGCTTAAACTTGCTTAAATCCACAGTTAGCAAACGGCGATTTTTCTTTTTCATTAATAAATCAAGAGATTCTTGGCTAAATGAAGGAGCAATCAATACTTCTGTGAAAATTTCATCTATTTCCTTAGCTAAATCTAAATTTAATTCGCCATTCATAGCGATAATTCCTCCAAAAGGTGATTCTTTATCCGTAGCAAAAGCCTTTCTCCATGCTTCCAAAATATTGTCGTCAGTTCCAACTCCGCAAGGGTTTGTATGTTTGATAATTGCAACAGTAGTTTTGTCGAATTCGGCAATTAAATCAACTGCTCCATTAACATCTATGATATTATTATAAGATAATTCTTTGCCGTGTAATTGTCCAAAAATTGAAGTGAAATTGCCATAGAGAGCCGCATCTTGATGAGGATTTTCTCCATATCGCAAGGGCTGGTCCAATTTCATTGGTATGGTAAATTTATCAGTCGAAGTTATATTATTATATTTGTTAAAATATCCAGAAATCAAACTATCATAATAAGCTGTTTCTTGGAATACTTCGCCAGCTAATTCCTCGCGAACTTTTTCGGGAATACACAGATTATTATTTTTTAGAATATCAATTATTTGGTCATATCTTTTGGGGTTGATAATCGGTGCAGTCCAGCGGTAATTTTTTGCTGCAGAACGCAACATTGTTGGTCCGCCAATATCAATATTTTCCACTAATTCTTCGTGTGGAACGCCAGCTGTGTTCAATTTTTGCTCGAATGGATATAAATTTACAACCAACAAGTCGATGGAGTTAAATCCAAAACTTGCGAGCTGTGCTAAATGTTCAGGATTATCTAATTGTGCCAGTAATCCAGAGTGAATTGCGGGGTGGAGCGTCTTAACACGTCCATCAAACCCTTCGGGAAAATTTGTAATATCAGAAATACTTTTTACGGGAATGTTTGCATCTTGGAGAGCTTTCTCTGTCCCGCCTGTAGAATAAATCGTAATTCCTAATTCATTTAGGTTTTTAGCAAATTCAATTATTCCAGTTTTATCGGAAACCGAAATAACTGCAGTTTTAACTTGATAATTTTCAACATTATTCATATTTACACCAATTTAAAAAAAAACAAAATTAAGTGTTTTGATATAATAATGTAATGAATGTTGATGAATTTGTTCTAAATTAATAAAAATAACCTAAGAAGGATATTTACCTAATCTTACTCTATTCTTATATTAAATACATCAAGTAAAGAAATGACTTCGGAGTATGAGAATTGTGCTTTTGTAATTCGATTAATTATTGGATTAATTGAATAATTAAATGAGTGCCGTAAATCTGCTTTTGATAGGTCTGTATTGTCAAAAATTGCTCCAGATAAGTCGCAATTTGTGATTTGTGAACCCGAAATGTTGGATAAAGTAAAATCAACTTCTCGAACTTGGCAATTTATGAACTTAGTTTGCTTGATTGAAGTTTTGTAAAATGAGGATTGATTTAAAATGCAGTTTTCAAATGCAAATGAAAGTCCGAGTTGATTGCACTGCTGAAATTGCAATCCAATTAATTTTGAATTTTGGAAGTTTACATCTCGAAAAGAGACATTTTCAATTTTGGCAAGGCTCAAATTACAATTATTGAAAATGCAATCAAAAAATTTACTTTCGGATAAGTCGCAACTCGTAAAATTGCAATTTATGAACTCACAATCTTGATATTCACCTTTGGTAAAATTATCTGATGAAAAATTTTGGTTTTCAATTCTTTGATTTTCCAAATATAAGTCGAGCATAAAATAAAAGTAATTATTAAAGTTTAAAAAATCAACTCAATAAATCAAAACATAACGATTCGATTGTAAAATTTATTGTGTCCAAAATTGTATAGCCATTGTCTTGCATCCCATCAGCTATACAAGGGACAATGAATTGAGTAGTGTTGTCTTTTGGAATTTCCATATGTGTAAATTTTGGGTTGTAAATCTTTTTTCTATCGACTTTTAGCAAACCATTAGGGTGCAGATGTCCAGAAATACCAATATGACAACTATTTGTTACTACACTATCAAGATGCTCAAAAAAATCATTCTTTTTTCTCGGTTTTTTTGTCATTACCCCAGCTATGTCTGGAAATATTGAATGGGAAAAAAGTATGGTTAGCTCTTCATATTGAACTACTTTACGAGAATTGAAGTCAGAAAAAACATTTTCGTAATCATTTGGGTTGCTAATTGTATGTTCTTTTTCGTAAAGCCACACTTTACCTTTACTTTCTGCCTTTCTTTTTTCGAGTGATAGTTGGAACCAATCATTTGGATAAGTAAAGACAGAGTTTTGCTCAGGAAGACGTTTAAGGTGAAATAAATCGTGATTTCCAGGAATAATTATCTTACAGTTGGCTTTGATTAAGTCGAGGCAATAATTAAAGTCCCTGCTGTAAATGAAGCTGTAGAACCGCTCATCAAATCCGGAAATATCGCCAAGGCATACAAATTCATCACAACCCAACTTTTCAAGAGCCTTAATTGCTATATTTAGCCTTTCTGCATCTTCGTGAATATCACTTATTATTCCAATTTTCATATAAATATCTGTAAAATAAAGACGGACTCCAATATTTAATGGAGTCCGTTGTAGAAACATTTACTTTACACTTCTTGACTTCTGAACTTTTTTGTAAGTAAGGATACTACTATTAAAGTAATAAAGCCTAATGGTATAGAAATAATACCTGGATTTTGCAATGGTATAGGTGCTGATTCTGGAGGTAAACCATAAATATCAAATAATGTTGGAGACAACAAAATTATTAATAAAGATGAGAGCATACCAACAACTATTGCCCAAGCAATACCTTTAGAAGTGGTTTTTTTCCAAAATAGCAACATCAATATTGCCGGTAAATTTGCCGATGCAGCAATAGCAAATGCCAAACCTACTAAGAAGTTAACATTTTGTTTTTGGAAGATGATACCTAAAATTATTGCTAAAATACCTACAACCACAGCCGACATTCTTCCCGCACTTACTTTTTGGTTTTCAGTCATTTTTATTTTTAAGTATTTATCCATCAAATCGTGCGCAACCGCACCGGAAGATGCAACAATCAAACCGCTAACTGTTCCAAGAATTGTTGCAAAAGCGATAGCTGAAATAATTGAGAATAAAACAATGCCAAAGGTTTTAGATAGTAAAGGCGCTGCCATATTTGAATTTTCCGGGTCGAGAGTTCCATTAATCATTGCACCTGTGCCAAGGAATAATGTAAGAATGTAGAAAAATCCAATAGCAACAATAGCTACTATAGTGGATTTACGAGCTGCTTTCTGACTTGGTACAGTATAATAACGTATCAAAATATGTGGTAACGCTGATGTTCCCAAGAAAAGGGCAAGCATCAAAGAAATAAAATCGATTTTAGGCCAAATAGACTTTGCATTTTCGAGTTTATAGTATTGACCTGGCTTCATCAAATCTTTTCCAGAAGTTATGTTTTGATAATATACAGTTACTTCTTCGTTTGCAAATTTGAATGCCTTTTTAGTGAAACGAGTTACTTCCGAATTTTCAATAGCTTTGATAAATTCAAAAGGACCAAGAGCTCCAGTTTTTTCTACTTCTTTTCCTTTATATACTATTTTATTAAGATGACCAACTTGATAAAAATTACGAGCTTCTTTTGGTGCACCGTTATAGAGCTTTTCTCCGTTGGCAGTTGTAACAACTGAAAGTGCTTCTGTTAAGACAAACTTTCCGTCTTTAGTTATAAGTTGCCACCAAGTAAATAATCCTTCGGATTCGAGCTTAACAAAAGTAAGTCCGACATCTTCAAATTGTCCGGCAAGCTTATACTTTTCATTAGCTAAACTTTTTACTTCATTTCCATCTACAACAGCATCAATAGTAACAAACTTGTGATAGTCTTTACTAGGATTAAGTTCCAATCCTTTATTTAAAACTGAAATAACAATAATGAATGAAAATATGATCAACAGTCCACCTTTGATAAACTGAACATAAGTTGTGGAAGTCATACCAGCTGTTGCAACAATTAGGATTACAATCGAACCAACCAAAACTACGCCAACCCAATGAGGGAAACCAAGCAATGGAGTTACCAAAGCACCAGCTCCAACCATCTGAGGAATCAAATAGAATATTGATACAACCAAAGTGCTTATGGCTGCAGTTAACTTAATGGCAGGTGAATTAAATTTGGAATCTAAGGCATCTGCAAAAGTATATTTTCCCATTCTCTTTAGTGGTTCAGCTACTACAAATAATGCAACAACCCACCCCGCAAGATAGCCGATAGAGTACAAGAAACCATCAAAACCATAAAACGCAATCATACCACAAATACCCAAGAATGATGCTGCAGATAAGTAATCGCCCGCAAAGGCTATCCCGTTGACTGCCCAATGGATATTGCCGCCGGCTGCATAATAACCACTTGCAGATTTTGAATTGCGAGCAAAAAAGAATGACAATCCGAGCACTGTTGCTACGAAAAGAATGAAAATGACAATCGCAATGGTAGAAACATCGTAAATCATATTATTTCTCCTCCTTGTTCATTTCATTTTCGAACTTAGTACAGAAATAGTTGTAAATAAGTCCCATCACAGCTGCTAATACAATCAGCCCCATTCCATAGACAAAGGCTAAATTAAGTCCACCTATTGCTGCTAGCCCCAAAGTACTTGGACTTACAATTCCAATTACTACAAAGCCAGTATAAACGGCTAAGTAAACCAAAAATAAAATCACTCCGAGTTTGGTCTTTCTGGGTATTGACTTGTCTTTGCCAAGTTCGACCGCTGGTCCATGCATCATAATAATAACTCCTTATATAATTAATAAATGAGAATTTTTAATGTTATATTAAATCTTCTATCTGGCAATATTCCTTTAGTCCTTTATATATTTCAATAAGTTTCTTAGATTTAAATCAATAAGATTATAATTTATAATACAACTATATGAAATACACCTTTTAAACAATATTATTCTATGCACTTTTTTTGCATTAAATTTCGTTAAAAAGCAAATTATTAATAGTTATCGAACAAATTATTAACAATCGCCTAAAGATAGTAAACATTAAAACTAACACATTCATTAAAAAATAATAATAGTTTTTAATCTTTGCTATCATTCTATTTGCAAATTAACAAATAATTATTTAAAATGAGATTAATTTATGTTAATAAATGAAGAAAATATGACTTTAAGGTTTATTCTATCATCCTCATTATCGAACACCTTACTCCTGGTGAGAGTGTTTGCATAAAATGGTCTTGGGTTAAAAAACTAATCTCGTTCCATAATTCTGGATATTTTTTAGAAATCTTCACTAACATTTTGAATGCATTATGCCGAACAGAAGGTTGTTTTGTAACTTTTTCCCAAATTGAAACTGCTAAATCGAACACGCGTGATTCATAGTCTTCACCTAATTCCAAATTATAAAGGATTTTGAGTAATTCTCTCTGATGACCATCACTTTTATCGGGAAATGAATTGATTATTCCATCAACATATTTTTGTAATCGCTGGTCGTTAATCTCCATAGCACTACAAATAATCCAAGCTGCCCGCCACGAATAAGGATATTTGTTGTCCAAAGCCAATTCAATTGCATCTTGGAACAACTCGGGCTTGGACTTAATTTGATGAATCATCTCTTCTTTATGGAAGCTCATCAATATTTTTTCAATTTCACTTTCCATTTCCATACATACTAAAAATCAAAATTACAAAAGTTAATTTAAATATTAAAAAATAGTAATGTTTAAACAAAGCTTTTCGTTAAATATCAGCAAGTGTAAATGTTGCACTAAACTAATTTTTTTCATAATTATGCTTTTTGGATATACCCATACTTATTTTTAAAAAAAAACTCAAATTTTCATTGCTATATCTTTGCTTTTTTCTTAATTTTACAATATGAAAGAATCCAAAGAAAATAAATCTGTACTTACAGGCAATCAAGTAGGCAACGAAACCGAATTAGAAAGGTATTTACGACCTACAAGATTTGACGATTTCACTGGGCAGAACAAACTTGTTGCCAATTTACGAGTGTTCATTCAAGCTGCTTTGAAAAGAGGTGAACCGCTTGACCACGTATTATTTACTGGACCGCCAGGATTAGGAAAAACTACCTTAAGCTTTATTATTTCCAAGGAGATGCAATCAAATATTAAAATTACTTCTGGTCCTGTTTTGGAAAAGCCCGGAGATTTAGCAGGCATCCTTACTACTTTGTCCGAAGGCGATATTCTATTTATTGACGAAATTCATAGATTGCATCCTGTAATTGAGGAATTTTTGTATTCTGCAATGGAAGATTTTCGTTTAGATATTATGATTGAATCAGGACCAAATGCTCGGTCAATTCAAATTGCATTGCCAAAATTCACTTTGATTGGGGCAACAACACGTGCAGGCTTATTAACTGCTCCATTGCGGTCAAGATTTGGAATTATCAATAGATTAGATTATTATTCCACCGAGGATTTGACTAAAATTGCGGTGAGAACTTCACAGATTTTGAATGTGGAAATCCACGAAAAAGCCGCTTTGGAAATTGCAAGTCGCTCGCGTGGTACTCCAAGAATTGTTAATAGATTGATTAGACGAACTCGCGACTTTGCACAAGTGCAAGGCAATGGAATTATTGATTTGGCTATCTCTAAACACGCACTAAATTCACTCGATGTTGATGATCGTGGATTGGACGAAATGGACAAACGGATTTTACTTGCAATTATCGAGAAATTCGAAGGCGGACCAGTTGGAGTGAATTCAATAGCTTCTGCTTTGAGCGAAGATTCTGGAACAATCGAAGAAGTTTACGAACCATTTTTGATTCAACAAGGTTTTATTAATCGTACTCCACGCGGAAGAATTGCAACTAATTTAGCATACAAGCATTTTGGAATTAAACAAATTCAAGATAATAACTTATTTGAAAATGATGGAAATCAATAATTTATCTAATAATAATCTATTTAATAATAATCTATTTAATTTTGATAAATCCAAAATTGAACAGAATACCGAAAAGTTTTTGAATTTGTTCAATAATGATAAATTCAGAATAGAGCAAATTATCAGCAAAGGAAATTGTCCAAGCCAAGAAATGATGATTCAAAATTGGAATGAAATTGTATTTTTGTTAAAAGGCAGTGCAATTATCGAAATCGCAGGCAAGAATTATGAATTGAACGAAGGGGATAATTTACTAATCGAGGCGAATACTCCACACAAAGTAATATCAACAGATAATATCGATATAAATAACAACATTACAATTTGGTTAGCGGTGCATTATGAATAAGAAAATTACATCAATCGCTCGTCCTAATATTGCATTAATAAAATATTGGGGCAAAAGGCAAGAAGAATTAAATTTGCCAGATGTTGGTAGCGTCTCCATCACACTTGACGGAATCGAAACTAAAACTACGGTTCAATTTGCCAAGGATAACGATATTTTTTACCTAAATGGTGAGAAATCCAATGAGCAAGAACATAACAAAATCTCAACTTTTTTGGATATTTTCAGGAATTTAATAGGCGAAAAGAACTATTTTGAAGTACACACTTGGAATAATTTCCCAACTTCTGCTGGGCTTGCGTCTTCTGCTTCGGGTTTTGCCTCATTAACCAAAGCAGTAGATGAATTACTAAACCTTAACTTACCATTGCAAGAATTATCCAAAATTGCACGAATGGGAAGTGGCTCCGCTGCGCGTTCAATTTACGGAGGCTTTGTGGAAATGCACAAAGGTAATCAAGAAGACGGAAGCGATAGCTTTGCCGAGCAAATAGCAGATAATGAACATTTGCCACTTATCGTGAATATCCTAATTACAAATTTGGAATATAAAAAAGTAACTTCACGCGATGGAATGAAATTATCCAAAGATACATCGCCGTATTATAAAGAATGGGTGAGTTCATCTGAAAAAGATATTAAGTTAATGAAACAAGCAATTGCCAAAAAAGACTTTCGGGAAATTGGAGATTTAAGTATTCGTAGTTGTATGAAAATGCACAGTGTTATGTTTACGAGTGCTCCGCCATTAATGTATTGGAATGCCACAACGTTCGATATTATCAAACGTATTGAAGAATTGTTTTACTACAAAAACGAACCTGTATTTTTTACGATTGATGCTGGTCCGCAAGTAAAAGTGATAACAACCTCCGAATATCAAAAGAATTTATTGAAAATAATCAAGAAAATAAATAATATTAGAGAGCATTACGTCTTAACTCTTGGCAGTGGTGCCGAAATTGTTTAGTAAAATTTTTCTATCAGTTTGAAATGAGAAATAAACTGAAAAAGGAAGTCTGATTTTGAAGTTTGCAACAAAAACACCTGGGAAATTAATAATTTTAGGAGAGTATTCCGTTTTGGAAGGTGCTCCATCATTAGTAGCATCAACTAATAGATTTGCAAATGCCATTTTCAAGAAATCCGAAGATGGGGTTTTCAAAATAAAAGCACCTTCAATTAATGTTCCGCTAATGAACTTTTTTATTAGCGACGAAGGTAAAGTAAAATTTATCGATAAGTCCTTTGAAAAAGTGATGGAAAAGTTAAGTTTGTTTGTTGCTATTTTCGAGCAAACTGCTCGCAAATTGATTGAAAAAGGCTTAAAAATCCCCCCATTAGAGATTTTTTTAGATACTTATGATTTTTATTATACCAAAAATTTATTAAAACTTGGATTAGGTTCGAGTGCGGCTGTTACAGTATCGCTTATTACTGGTTTGTTGTCTGCAAATATTGTTAATCCAGATGAAGTTACTCCCGAACTGATAATGAGTTTGGCAATGGATTCCCACAAAAAAGCACAGGGTAATGTTGGTAGTGGAATTGATATTGTAACTGCAATTTATGGCGGAATATTAAAATATCAGATAGCAGAAAAAGAAATTCGTTTCAAACAACTTGAAATGCCCGATAACTTGCATTATATTACTGTTTGGTCTGGTCAGAGTGCATCAACAAGTGGCTTTGTAAAGAAATTTAATCAATATAAAAAGAATTATCCCGAAGATTTTAGCAAATTAGTGCAAGAAATGTCCCACACGTCTGAACTCGGAATTGAAGCTTTTGAGAAGAAAGATAATTCTGCGTTTTTGGAGCAATATGATGCTTATTATTATTTGTTGAAGTATCTAAATACAAAATTAGATTTACCCGTTATTACCAAAGAACACCAGCAAATTTATGATATATGCCGTAGTAATAATGTATATTATAAATCCTCTGGTGCAGGTGGCGGAGATTTAGGAATAGCATTTGCTAATAGCAGGCAGGAAATTGACGAATTAAAAATCGAACTATCTAAATTCAATTTCGATACAATTGAAATAAAATTTGGTTCACCCGGAATTACTGCAATCACAAACGAAGTGAAAGAATATGCGCAATTCTCGTATTCCTGATTTTTATAAATTTGATTTATTTCAAAGATTGGATATTCTTCGTGAAAATGAATTTTTATCGCAAGAAGATATCCGTATGTTGCTTGATGGTGAATATAATTTGACTGACGAGCAGGCAAATAAAATGATTGAAAATGTAATAACTACATTTACTTTGCCATTGGGTTTGGCACTAAATATTCAAGTAAATTCCAAAGATTATGTTGTACCGGTTGTAGTTGAAGAACCCTCAATTGTTGCGGCACTTGGCTCGGCATCCAAAATTGTAAGAATGAACGGAGGCTTCAAAGCCGAAAGTAGCCGTCCGATTTTAATTGGACAAATTTTATTGCTTAATTCTGAAAATACCAAAAAGTCTGTTCAAGCAATTCTACAACAAAAAGATGAAATCATTGCTCTGGCTAATTACTTGCAACCAAATATGTATTCACGTGGTGGCGGTGCAGTTGATTTAGATGTGCGAGTAATCAATAATCCGCTCGACCAATCAGATATGATTGTTGTTCATATTTATGTGGATACACGCGATGCAATGGGAGCAAACTTAGTGAATAGTATTTGCGAGGGAATTTCCCCGCTTTTAGAAAAAATCTCGAATGCTAAAAGTTATATGCGAATTTTATCTAATTTGCATGACAATTCAATTGCAAAAGCAAAATGTAAAATTCCTTTTGAAGAATTAACAACAAATAAATTTGATGGTGAAGAAATTGCTAAGGGTATTGTTATTGCTAATCAATTTGCTATTGCCGATCCATACCGAGCTGCAACGCATAATAAAGGAATTATGAATGGAATAGACCCATTGGCAATTGCAACTGGTAATGATTGGAGAGCAATCGAAGCGGGAGTGCATAGCTATGCAGCAAGAAATGGAAAATATTCTGCATTAACTAATTGGCAAATTGAAAATGACAAGTATTTAGTCGGGCAAATCGAAATTCCTCTGAAAGTAGGAATAGTTGGAGCACCTTTGCAATCACATCCGAAAGTACGGTTTGTTCATAAATTACTAAATTTGCAATCTGCAAATGAATTAATGGAATTAATGGCATCAGTTGGCTTGGCTCAGAATTTTGCTGCAATCAAAGCATTAGTGAGCGAAGGAATACAGCGAGGACACATGAGTTTACACGCTCGCTCAGTTGCAAAAGCAGCCGGAGTTAGCGAAAAATATTTCGATACTGTTATTGATGAATTAATAAGAAGTGGAGAAATCAAGCTATGGAAAGCAAAAGAAATTGAAAAAAATATTCGTTCATCAAACGAAGGATATAAAAATATGCAAGAAGCCGACCAAGATTTGCAGTCGGGATATGGCAAAGTAATTTTATTTGGCGAACATGCAGTTGTTTATGGTAGCAATGCCATTGCGGCACCAATACCCTATGCAATAAAATCAAAAGTTGAAAAATCCGAAGACCAATCAAGAATTGTTATCCCGCGTTGGGGAGTTGAATTTGAATTATTCCGCAAAAACCGCGAAAGTAATTCGCTAATACAATCTGCTGAATTAATTATCAGTATGTTGGGATTAGAGGAAACGCCACTGCAAATTCTGGTATTTCCCGGTATTCCAAGGGCAATGGGGCTTGGTGGCTCGGCAGCTTTGGCTGTTTCGGTGATTCGTGCTTTATCGAGTTATGCTGGTTTGAATTTAGATAATGAAAGAATAAATGAAATTGCTTACGAGTCCGAAAAATTAGTGCACGGCACTCCATCGGGAATCGATAATACAATGGCAACTTATGGCAAACTTATTAAGTATAAAAAAGATGCATCGCCCAAGACAGAAAATATTAATTTGCAGAAGCCATTGCCAATTGTGATTGGATTGAGTGGAACCGAAGGCTTAACATTGAAGATGGTAAAGCAGGTGCGTGAAGGTTGGCTAAAAAATCAGAATTTGTATAATTCAATTTTTGAACAGATAAATAGTATTTCACTCGAAGCAATAAGTGCGTTTGAGAATTATGATTTAGAAAAATTGGGTTATCTAATGAATATGAATCACGGTTTGTTAAATGCTTTGCAAGTTTCCACTCAAGAATTAGAGGAAATGATTTCGATAGCACGTAGGAACGGAGCCTTAGGAGCAAAACTTACAGGTGGCGGTGGAGGCGGGGCGATGATTGCCCTATGCCCAGATAATCGCGAAGAAGTAGTAATGGCATTGAACAAATCGGGCTATCATACGATTATTACAGATATATCAAATTAACGATATTTTAGTTATTGATAACACATAATTTAAGACAATTTTAATTGTCATTCCGAGAGGCTGTCTCATAACAATGGT